>ONUN01000039.1 GCA_900320955.1 uncultured Methanobrevibacter sp.
TATTACTGAGCAGAATACAAAAAAATTTAATAAAAACTTAATTAATAATAAGAAATATGTATTTTGAACAAATCAATATTGAAGAAACACATATCAGATTAACGACCGACCTGAATAATCAGCGACTTAAAAAATACATTTACAATATCCGATTTGATTTGAAAACATATATCCAAAGAAATAAATTATTCCAGCTATCACTAGAGCCAATTAAAGTAAATGAAGATAATTTACCTGCAATCATCCAAAAGATGTATTCTTCATCAGATATTTGTGATGTTGGTCCAATGGCATGTGTCGCCGGAACAATATCTGAATTGTCACTTGATTATCTGATTGAAAACGATTCAAAATATTCTATTGTTGAAAATGGCGGAGACATTGCACTTATAAATGACAGCACCGTTTTATGCGGAATATACTCAAATAACGAAATTATTGGAAATGAGATTGCATTTAAAATAAAGCCAAGAAAGAAACCCCTAGGCATCTGCACATCATCAGGTAAAATTGGACATTCAATAAGTTTTGGAAAATCAGACAGCGTTACAGTGATATCCCAATCACCTTCCGTGGCTGATGGACTTGCAACAAGAATAGCCAATGAAGTTAACGGTGAAAACTCCGAAGAAAAAGTATCGAATGCATTGGAAACTGCAGAAAACTACAGAGAATATTTTGAAGGAATTTTATTGATATCCGAAAACAATATTGGAACCATCGGAAGACTGCCAAAAATCATTGAAACCAATGAATTTAAGTCATATATTAAATAATATCAAATTCACTTTATAAAAATTCAATGCAACAAAATTTGTAATAAAATTAGATGCAATATTTAAATAGGATTAAAATACAATATATAATTATTAAAAAAAGTGGGTAATAAATTATAATACCATATAATTTATCATTAACTAACAGAATAGTTAATTTTATAGGTTTAGATAGTTATGTATAAGGATGAAATGATACAATTACATCAATTTTTAGTATATGTTTTGAAATACTTAGCAGAAGATGATCAAATAACTAACGATTGTAGCGAATATATTACTCTAAAAATAAGTCCGCATCACATTCACAAGACAAAAGCAGAACACAAACATGCAATTTTTGTCCTTTGTAAAATTATCTCACAGGTTATTGCTGATAAAGAAGGAAATTCCATTCCAGAAAATCTTTACTTTTTTTTACTTTTTTTAAATATTTTTAAATAATAATAACTTCCATATCTGTATATATGAAAGGTATTAACAAAATGCTTTGTTTAGTAGATGGAGAACATTACTTGCCAGTTACTAAAGAAGCAATAGATACATTAAACAAACTAGAACACATCGATATAGTGGCTGCTGTTTTTATAGGTGGAACTGAAAAGCTAAGGGATGATTCTGAAGAATCCTACTCTGAAAAGTTAGGAGTTCCGGTTCAGTTTGCAAAAGATAAGGACATTCCATATGACCTCATTGTGGAAATGATTAGAAAATTTGATGTCGATGCAGTGATGGATTTGAGTGATGAACCGATACTTGACTATCCGAAAAGATTTAGGATAGCATGTAAAGTCTTGAATGAAGGCGTGATTTATGAAGGTCCTGATTTTAGATTTGAACCAACATCACAATATGAAATAATGGAAAAGCCATCAATTACCATTCTTGGAACCGGCAAACGTATTGGTAAAACAGCTGTTTCCGGATTCGTTTCAAGACTAATTGACAAAAACGGATACGAACCTTGCGTAATTGCCATGGGAAGAGGAGGGCCTGAAGAGCCTGAAATTGTTCATGGAGAAGAAATGGAGATAACCGCTGAATATTTACTTGAACAATCCGAAAAAGGAGTTCATGCAGCCAGTGACCATTGGGAAGATGCGCTAATGAGCAGAATTTTAACAATCGGTTGTAGACGTTGCGGCGGTGGAATGGCTGGTGAAGTTTTCCTAACCAATATGAAACAGGGCGCCAAATTAGCCAACAAAGTCGATTCAAAATTTGCAATCTTTGAAGGCAGCGGTGCTGCAATACCTCCAATAAAAACAGACAAAAAAATAACACTTATTGGAGCTAGCCAACCTATTGAAAATTTAACCACTTATTTTGGACCTTACAGAGTTGGTCTTGGAGATTTGGTCATATTAACCATGTGTGAAGAACCAATGGCAGATGCCGATAAAATTAAAAAGATAGAAGACTTTGTTGCAGAAGTCAATCCTGATGCAACCGTAATTTCTACAGTATTTAGGCCTAAACCTTTAGGTGATTTGACAGGCAAAAAAGTTTTATTTGCAACAACTGCTCCAGAATCAGTTAAAGATAAATTAGTTAACTATTTAGAAGAAAATTACGATTGTAAAGTTATCGGAACAACATCTCACCTATCCAATAGACCATTATTGCGTCAGGATATGAAAAAATATGTTGATAAGGCAGATGTTATGCTGACAGAGCTTAAAGCTGCTGCGGTTGATGTTGCCAGTAAGGATGCTATAAGTCATGGTTTGGATGTTGTTTATTGTGATAATGTTCCTGTTGAAATTGATGATACTTATCCAGATTTAGGTGAATCTGTAATTAAATTAGTTGACTCAGCAATCGAAAATTTCAATAACTAATTTTTTTATTTTTCTTTTTTTAAATATATTTTAATATTTCTATTCCAATTTCCGTATTTTTATACAAACGACCTTTTCTTGCATCTTCATTTAGACAAACCACTATACCTTCATTTTTCAACTCTTTTAAAACATTTGAAACATGATTTGTCCTGAGACTCACTTCTTCTGCAATTACAGATGGAATTTTAATGTCATTTCCTATACATTTAATAATATTCGTCCTATATTCTGATGCAATTACATAACCAACCAATTTAAAAATATCATTTTCGTTCATAATTTATTATAGGTCAACATATAAAAAGACATTATGTATAACTAAAGTATTACTTAAGACATTAATAACTACAAATTAAACATTGAAAAATTACAAAAACTTAATTATATAATGAAATACAAATACATAAACTAATGAAACGAATAGCTATTGGTGTTGGAGAAAATGAAAATATCATACAGGCATGCCATATTTTCAAAGAAAAACACCCAAAAACAGAATTAAGATTAGTATATAGTGATGAGGATTTAATAAAATCAGTATTTAGAAGAGATGTCGATGCAGTGATTCGTGGATCACTATCAGCGTCCAATATAATTGCTAAATTAAAAGAACGCTACCCACATCTCTCAAGAGCATCATACATTAATAATGGAGAACAGGAATTCTTATTAACTCCTGTAGGAATTGATGAAGGAAATACTGTTGAAGACAAATTTAGAATTGCAATGAACTGTATTGATTTTCTAAAACAAGTTGAAAAAACCCCTAAAATCGCAATTCTCGCTGAAGGAAGAGAAGATGATTTTGGAAGAGACAGTGCAGTTTCAAACTCAATAAAAGACAGCAGAAAATTAACCAAACTCTTATCAGAAAACACTGATGAAGATGTGAAAAATTACCACATACTAATTGAAAAAGCAATACAAGACAAATGCAATGTAATTATTGCTCCAAATGGAAGAGTTGGTAATATTATTTTTAGAACAATGGTGCTTCTTAATTCCTGGCCAAGTTATGGTGCTGTAACATTTGGAATGGATAGAATTTATATTGATACAAGTAGAGATCAAAGTATTGAAGGTTATTTAAGGAGTTTAGTATTAGCTGAAGAATTAATTGAAGATTAAATCTACTACAATAATAGATATTTAAGTGATTTAAATGGGAGAGAATTTTCTATATAAAATATATGAATGGTATATTTCACGTGGTCTAAAACCTGAAAAAATGCCAAAGCATATTGCTTTAATAATGGATGGAAATAGAAGATTTTCTAAACTTCAAGGAAATATAGATGTTGTTAAAGGACATGAAATAGGAGTAGACACTCTTGAAAAAGTTTTAGATTGGAGTATAGAACTCGGAATTGAAATCATTACAGCGTACGCCTTTTCAACAGAAAATTTCAATAGACCCGAACATGAAGTTGAAGGGTTAATGAATCTGTTTGTTGTAAACTTCAAAAGACTAGTAACACATGAAAAAATACACAGAAACGAAGTAAGGGTGAAGGTAGTAGGAAGAACAGAATTACTTCCAGACAATGTAAAAGAAGCAATAAATGAAGCTGAAGAATCAACTAAACATTACAAAAAAAGATTGTTTAACATAGCTATTGGTTACGATGGACGATTAGAAATTATTGATTCATTTAAAAAGATTATTAAAGATGTGCAAGATGGAAAAATTTCCATAGATGATGTTGATGAAGATTTAGTAAGTCAAAACCTTTACACTGAAGGGTTGGACGACCCTAATTTAATTATCAGAACTAGTGGTGAGGAACGTTTAAGCGGATTCCTATTATGGCAATCATCATATTCCGAATTATATTTCTGTGAAACATTATGGCCTGAATTAAGAAAGGTCGATTTTATTAGAGCTATTCGATCATATCAAGCAAGAGATAGAAGATTTGGAGTTTAAATAATGATAGACACTCACTGCCACATTGATTTTGAAGATTACGATAATGACCGTGAAGAAGTTATAAAACGAGCAAAAGATAAGCTTGACTTTGTTATTGCATCCGGCTTTAACAAACAAAGTAATCAAAATGTTTTAGCTCTTTCAAAAGAATATGAAGGATTTATTTATCCCACTTTTGGATTTCATCCAGTTAGTTCACAGAATTCAACAGATGAAGAGCTAAAAGATGCGCAAAATCATTTGATTGACAATCTTTGCAATATCGTGGCTGTTGGCGAAGTGGGAATGGATTACTACTACGTTACTGACAAATCCCTAAGAGAAAGGCAACAAGAAATCTTTACCAGTTTCTTAAATCTCGCCAATGACCATAAAGTTCCAATTGTAATGCATGTTAGAGATTGTGAAAAAAAAGCTGTAAATATCATTGAAGACTATGATAACATACCTTATTTTGTTTTCCACTGTTATGGAGGCAGTTTAAAGACTGCAAAAAGGATAATGAATAAGGACAACTGCTTTATGAGTTTCTCTACAATGCTATGTTATTCCAAACATCATCAGGATTTAATTGAAAAGATTGATTTGGATTATGTTTTAACTGAAACTGACAGCCCATATTTGGCTATGACCAAAGAAGAAAGAAATGAACCTGCCAATGTAGTCAATGCTGCTAAAAAAATAGCTGAAATAAAAAATATGGATTTAAGCACTGTTGATGAAATAACAACCAACAATGCCCGTAAGATTTTTAAAATTTAGAAATGATAAGTAAAGTTTAAATTAATCAACACATCACTATTTTCCTTTACGGATTCTATTACCAACTCAAAATCTGTAAAATCCTGCATGACCAATTTGATTAAATCCCACTCCAAAAGAGAGTCATTCAAGCATATTATGAATTGATTATTTTTTATGCTTACCTTTTTTCTACAAAATAACTTAAATGCATAGAAATATAATTCCAATCTAAAAATTAAATCTTCTTTATCGCCAATGCCTTCGGAAAAGAATTTTTTTAAATCTTCCTGTAAAATTTTACCCTCATCACCGACATCGGCTTTGAATGTTTCCATTTCAACTAAATCATCCATCAATTGCTTTTTTTCTTCATCACTATACATTCAATCACTCAACACAAACTTCAATTTGATTACATTGTACGAATTTGGCATGAATATGATTTCAAATTTATCAAATACCTCATTTAATCTGACCAATGAGCTGAATTTCAAATTATCCGGAATTATATAGACAACAAATCCATCATCAACAATCTCAAAATTCAAATCCTCAACCAGAGGCATATTCAGTTCGCTAATGAAAACATATTTAAAAACGATTAGCTCATAATCGTTTGTTTCTTTTTTATTTTTGATTATATCAACAAGTTCTTCCTGTAATTTACTGCCAACCGCTTCAAATGTAATTTTAATACCCCGTTACAATAATCCTTTTTCTTTGAATACTTCTTTTGCTGCCATTACACCGTTGATGGATTTTGGAAAACCTGCATATGCACACATCTGCATTATAATTTCAACGATTTCTGAAGGCGAATTTCCAACGTTTAAAGCTGCATTAATATGGTCTTTTAGTTGTGGAATAGTTCCAAGAGTTGTTAGAGCAGCAACTGTACATAATTCACGAGTTTTTAAATCCACCTCACTTCTGGTATATATTTCAGAATATGGGAACTCTATAACAAATCTGGATAAATCAGGAGCTATGTCTTCCAGTTCTTTGAAAAGTTCTTCAACAGGTTCCTTTTGAATATCTTCCAAACATTTTTTGCCTTTTTCATATCTATCCATACTATCACTAATACTAATTATTTACCTAAACCCATTTAATATTAGCTGTTGTGAAAACATAATGTGGTGAAAAAACCGGATTATATAACCTATTTGTTGATGAATTTGAGTTAAAGCAGGTTGCTATTGATTTTCTTAAATTATAATTAATCCTGTCTCCAATTGAATCAAGTTCGCTTTTGCTGTATTCGTTTGATGTTTTTGCATAGACCTTGAACTGAATTTTTTTCTTGTTATAATTCTTATCCATGCCCAAATCTACATAACTTATATTGACAATATCAACAGAATACGGATGCAACAGACTACTTTTTGAATTTGAATATTCATTATATGTATCAATAGGATATAAAGCTAGCGAAGATGTTCCAATCCCTTCAATTGCACCATTTCGCGCTGCACTCATCGCCATATTCAATTCATTTTCACTTGCAACAAAAACAATTGCCAACATTACAAGAAGTATCAAGACACCTGCCAGAAGCAAATATTCAGCGCTAAGCTGTCCTTTATTATCCATCATCTTATCACAATTTTTCCTTCATCATTTTTACTAATCAGATAATCCCTTCCACTATACATTTCATATTTCGAATCGATTTTTAACGGCATGACTATTTTTTCTCCTTTTCTATTCCAAGATTGAATTGTGAGCTTGTTTTTTTCAACGGTTATCTTATAATAGCCAGGTTTAGAATCAAGGTGAAGATAAATCGAGTATCCATTACCATTTGCATTTACCTGACTTATCAGATTTGCCACATAATCCAATGTTAACCTACTGCTTACACTATTTTCAATATTTTTATTTGATTCTATTGTTGTTAATGTGAAAAATAATATCCCTACAGCAATAATTAGAATAATAAAGATTGAAAATAAATATTCTATTGAAATAAAACCTTTTTCATCCATATTTCTTAATTATTTTTGAAATTAATAAAGTTTATTAAAATTAAAGCTCAATTTTGATACATAATTATTAAATAATACTTGAAATAAAAGAATATACCATGAAAGGAAAAGTAATTTTCATTGGTGCAGGTCCAGGAGATCCGGATTTGATAACCGTTAAAGGAAGAAAAGTAATTGAAAAAGCGGATGTTATTATTTATGCAGGTTCACTTGTCAATAAAGAAGTTTTAAATCCTGCTAAGGATGATTGTGAAATACACAATAGTGCTTATTTAAATTTGGATGAAACAGATGCAATAATAACTGAAGCAGTCAAAGAGGGCAAACTTGTGGCTCGTGTTCATACCGGTGACCCTTCAATCTATGGAGCAATAGGTGAGCAGATACGTGAACTTAAAAAACATAACATCGAATATGAGATTATTCCTGGAGTCAGTTCATTATTCGGTACTGCCAGTGTCTTGGAAGCTGAATTGACATTGCCTGAAATTTCTCAAAGTGTTATAATCACCCGTCCTGAAGGAAGAACCCCTAAACCCGAAGGGGAAAGCATTGCTAGCTTTTCAAAACACCATGCAACAATGTGCATATTCCTTGGAATAGGTATGATTGACAAGGTTGTCGAAGAGTTGCTTAAAGGTTATGAAAAAGATACTCCAATTGCAGTTGTAAAAAAAGCTACTTGGAAAGACCAAGAAATAATTAAAGGAACACTTGATAATATTGCACAAAAAGTTAAAGATGCAAATATAACAAAGACTGCAATGATTATAGTGGGAGATGTTTTAGACCCAGGTGATTTTAATCCATCTAAGCTATATGACAAAAACTTCAAACATGAATATAGATAAATTAGGAAAAATACTTTTTCCTAAAAAAATTTTTTTTAAAATAACTTATTAATGAACTCCAATATTTTACTAGCAGTTTGATTCTGCTGGTTTTCAGGAGTGATATTAGCTACACCATCCCCAGATTGAGAACCGTAATATGCAAATTGTTCATGGTTTCCACCGTCAATAACATACTCTGTAAGATTGCTCATCAAAGGTTTTGACTTATTATAAGCTTCCATATTTAATATTTCATCTTCAGAACCATATATTGATAAAACAGGAATATCAACGGCACTATTTGGATATGCTGCCAACAATACAACAGCATCACCCTTGCCGGAATGATTATGATAACCTGCAGCTGAAAGCCCACCTAAAGAATGTCCCGCCAGAACATAATGAGAATAATTAGTCGAATCAATTATTGAATCAGCAGTATTTTCACCAAAAAATGCAAAATTCAGCGGCATTTGAACCAAAGCCGAATCTACACTCCTGTTTGTCAAATTAACAAGCAGCGGTAGATATGACACATAATCGTTTTTAGCTCCAGGATAAAAAATGAATAGAGTATCATTTCCAGAACCATTCAAAAATAATCCATAGTCCTGCTTTATAACTGAAACATTTTCTGTTCCGTTTATATAATCTGTTGCCTTTTTTTCAGCATGACGATAATCAGTGAAATAAAATGCGACATAAGCCAAAATCAAAACTAGAACAACAAGTAAAACAAGTTTTATTTTCCTATTCATCAAACCAACATTAACTATATTTATCTTTTATTTGATTCATTAACTTTAATTTTTCAAAAGCAACATCTTTAGGAGCCCTTCTCAAGCCACAATCAGGATCTAAAAGTAATTTTTCCTTTCCAACTATATCAATAGCTTTAGAAACTAAATTATCAATGTCTTCAATCTCATCCACTTCATTAACGGATGAGTCAACACATCCAAATCCAATTTTTTTATTGCTAATCAAATCGGCATTTTTTTCTAAAACATCCAAATTAACGTTATTTCCTGCAAATTCAAAATCAAGTATGTCCACATTAAATTTTGCAATATCCTTAAATGCATCATTTAAAAGACCGCAGACATGCATTGCTAATGGAACTTCCAAATTTTCATGTAAAATATCAATAGCTTCTCCAGCTACTTTCATGTCAACCATTCCAGTAGATAAAAACGGTTCATCAATCTGAATATAGATAGGGTCGACTTTTTTGGCTATTGCATCAACTTCATGTTTAAGTGAATGTGCCAAATCAATGATTGCATCTTCCTTGTTTTTATAGAAAAATTGGATTCTGGAGGAATGCACAATTGTATTTGGTCCGGTAATTATTCCCTTAACACCTTTGCCTTCAGGAATATTGCCTCCAAAATAATCCTTCATGACTTTTTTTGCATATTGCAAGTCATTTACTGAAATTTCTTGAATAGGACTTTTAATTTTAGAAACAATCACAGTATTTCCATCTTCAATTTTCATTCCCGGAATATACTTTGTAAAAATAGAAACCATATCACCCCTTACTTGACCGTCAGATATGATGTCTATTCCCGCATCAAGCTGAGCGATAACGCTACTTTTAATAGCTTCTTTAAAAGGGTCATATGAACCTAATACATTTAATAACTTATCTTTGGTTGAAGATGGTTCTTTTACTTCAACTGGAAAGCTTCCAACAACGGTTGATTTCATTTTTTATTACCAGTGTCTAATTTTCTTATCTTTTCAATTTCCTCATCATTTATCGGCAGTTCAACAACTGAAGTCCCATGACAAGGTTTGGTATACGGAAGGAAGACAGTTCCTTTTTTGTGGTCAAAACCGATTGGAATTGGTGGAATTCCAATAACTCTTACACCTAAAACTTCATCTCCAGGTTTTATATAAACCAAATCATCTGCTTTATATCTTATAATCATGGCACAATCTTTAAAACCTGCTTTTGAAGCGTGAATTTCATAATTATCAGATTGTTGAAGGTAAGTATCTAAACAAAAAGACATATTATTCGAACTCCTTAATTGCTTTATCAAATTTGACTTTAATTGGTGAAGGATTATGGAATGCCCTTACAGCCTGAATTTTGGCGTTGCTTCCGCTTTCTTCAATCATGTTAACAAATTCTTCAACTTCATCCATATCCCTTGAAAATACTAATGCAAGAGATTTTGTATTTAGAATTTGGTCAAATGTTACAAAAAATGAAGCCGCTGCATCCTTATGTACAAATCCAACTAAGAGGTCATAATCCCCTTCATTGATTTCTCCTAATGTTCTTTCCAAATCCACTAAATTAAGTTTATAATAACCTTCAGGATCAGAAATTTTTACTAATTTTGAAGCAGCAGGATTAGCTGCAATTGTTGTATCATAACCCATTTTTGTTAATTTATCAAAAACATAAACTGCCATCGGAGTTTGGGATGGAGTTTCAGGACATCCGAGTAATACCAATGCTTTCATATAACTACTTCCTTATGATCTTGTTTTAAGTGTGACTACATTAGCTAAAATAAATGTACCTATGAATATGAATGTTAATAATGCCATACCATTGATTGTTCTGTTAAACACAAATAAACCGATTAAAGATTGTGCACAAAATGCAGCTAATGCACCGGTTAACAATACTTCTCTACCTAAGTATTTTTTATTATTCTTTTCTCTTCTTTCTCTGTACTTATTCAATACTTGAAGACCGATTATTATAGTACCTAAAGTAAATACCATCAATCCGACAAGTCCCAAGTATCCAAAGTCAAAACCATATCCGAAAATACCTGGAAGCATATAATCAATTGTATCCTTTTGGTTTACTAATATACCAAAGAACATTGGGAATGGCAAACCGAAGAATAAAACAAATTGCATAGGCAATGTAATATAACCCTCAGCAAATGCTGTTCCTTCAACACCCCAATATGAAGCGGCACCATTGTGCCCTATAAGTTGAATGTTATTTAATACAGTTTTGATACTTGTTAAAGAGTATTGTTCAATCCTACCTAACCTTAAAAGTGGTGAGAAAATTGTCATTCCAGTTATTCTAGATAATGCTTCTAGAGATATCAAACCTAAAACCGCAGCACCTAAAAACAACAATATTCTTTTACTGGTCAATACGGTTTTTTCTCTGAATGATTTTGATATTATTAAATAACCTATGAATAAACCTAAAATCCATAAAATCAAAAAAGACCTGTGCATTAATCCACCGAAAACAGTAATACCAACTGTAAATAATATTACGAATCTTCTAAGTGGCCTTATATCTACACCCGATTCCTTCATCACCTTCAGCGATGCAAATGCAGCTACAGTTCCAAGTAATGCTAATGGTCCGAATGGATGCGTAAATTCCGCCTGACTTGAAGATATTACAAGCAAAGCAATATCCGCTCCGAAAAGAAGTGTGAAACCACCCATCAAAAACAATGATAAAAAGGTTACTACACTAAGTGACAATGGAATTAAGTTTAAAGTGAATACCCATATCACAAATAACATTATTGCAACTTCTACAATTAATTGTAAATGGTTTTGAGCAATTAATAACATATTCTAATCACAATTCTTATCAATTTTAAAAATATAAAAGTGGACTGACCGGGATTTGAACCCGGGGCCTCCGCCATGCCAAGGCGACGATCTCCCATCTGAGCTACCAGCCCAAAAAAATTACCATTTTTTGCCAAATCATACAGATTATCAATAATTATCTGGAATAAGTCATCAGTTTTTACATCAATTTTTTCATGAGGATTT
Source organism: uncultured Methanobrevibacter sp. (assembly GCA_900320955.1). GTDB lineage: Archaea > Methanobacteriota > Methanobacteria > Methanobacteriales > Methanobacteriaceae > Methanocatella. The sequence continues at coordinate 11,902 of ONUN01000039.1, forward strand.
ACAATGAAATCCAAAGCCTTATTAATTACATCATCTGAATCATTGGACCTGTACATTAATCCTTTATTAATATAATACTGGTCAACAGATAATGTTTCTCCAGGATAACAGGAAATAACTGGAGTCTGCAAAATTGCAGCTTCCCTATTCATTGTACCCCCAGCACCAATTACCAAATCACTTTTTTTAATGATGCTTGATGTGTCAACTGGCGGCTTTAATATTGAAACATTATCGATGCCTTCAAAAATCTCTGCCTGTTCCTTAAATCTTGGAAGGATTAAAATGTTGGCAACATTCTTTAACTCATCCACAATAGGAGACAAGACTGATTTTCTACAATCAGCATCCAAATATGAAGCAAGAGATGGCTCTGGCCTCATCAATATAGTTTTAGGATGTTTTAAATCTAAATTTAAATCATCGAAAACATTATCATTATATTTAAAACTTTTGAAATGCATTAATTCGGAAGTTCCATCATATGAGATAATTGTATTTGGATCTGCTCCAAATTTCATTAATTTCCACATATCAATGATATTCGGCGTGATTATTCTGTCACATAACGGAAGAGTTAATTTGTTGGCAGCTAGTGCATGTTCGTTATCTAAAACGTACAAACTTGGAATTCCTAAACCAAATGAGATTCTAGGAAGTTCAATAGAATGCTTGCTAAGGGCAACATCCACCTTTTCATCATGAATA
>ONUN01000225.1 GCA_900320955.1 uncultured Methanobrevibacter sp.
GCCATCACCTATCAAATTTTAAAAAAAATAATAATAAAATGAGACTAATCGCTCTTAATCATGGTTTAGATTATTTCTAAAAATGATTTTATCAAACACAAGTTTCAATAATTAAACACTAACTATAGAAATATTTTATAAATCATATTAATTACATTTTTTCACTATCGTTCAAATTAATAAATTTGGTAAAATGTATAAAGATTTTTAAAAATAACTAATCAAATAAATAAGAATTGAGGATAAAATTAGACAGACACAAAAAGGCGCAACACAAATAAAATAAAAATTCACCTAACACCATGACCTATACAAAAATCAATGAAAAATCTTCATAAGAAATGTGGAGATCAAGTCTCCACAATAAACCAAATTCCTTTTTGTGCCTAATTAATAATATACACTTTAATAGTATATATAATTGAAATTAAGAACGAAATTACACACACTTTTTCTAATGATTGATTAAAGGAAATTTTTGCTTGAAATATTCAAAAACCCAAATTCTGTTTTTTTATTTTCATCATAAATTTATTTTTAACAGATAATTTTATTTAAGCAGGAATTATATTTAGAGGTAATTGAAATGATTATGGGTCACACCAAAGTGTATAAAAATTTCCAGACATCTATTCCTAAAGAAGTCCGTGAAACATTTGGTGTTAATAATGATACAATTGTTGAGTGGGGAATAGATGAAAATGGAGAACTTAAAGTGAACTTTAGAAAAAAAGTAAATGTGGAAGATATTATAGGATTGATTAAAACTGAAGAACCGACAAATAGTGTTGAACTGAAAAAGGAGCTATACAAATAATATGTCAAATAAAATCTTTTTAGATACATCATTTATCATAGGTTTGGCTTTTGATAATGATAATACACATAAATACGCAGTAGAACTCAAAGATATTTTATCTGAAGACTGTTATATTAACAATAGTATTGTTAATGAAGTTGTTACAGTCTCAAACAATAAAGGAGATTCTACTAAAGCAGAAATAATGTTCAACTTTTTAATTGATAATTTTACAATAATTAATGAATATAATATTATCAATTATAATACCAAAACAATGACCACTTTCAATAAACATAAAGGTAAATTAGGTTTTACTGATTCTGGAATTATCACAACAATGGTTGAACATGACATTAAAAAATTAGTTACTTTTGATAAGGCTTTTAAGAATGAAAGTCAAATTGAAATAATTGGATTATAAATATTTTGTATTGTATTGGGAGTGTGCTTATTATTTTTCATTCCCAATTCCACTATTTTTTAATTTTTTGTACATATAATATTATTTACTATTTTTTAAATCTTATGTCATATGCTTTTCCAATTTTAGACTCTTTCAAAAACTTTGTTGATTTAAAATTTTTTGATTAAAGTTAGTTATGAACTTTTAATCCTGTTTAAAAACAGTTAAATTTAATAAGAAATTGTATTACAAATAAAAAAATTTACTCTAAGTTGTATTTTAGAATCCAATGCTTGTATTTGGTTAAATTAATTAGCATGCTTAAAAAAGTGGGAAATTAAATATCCCATTTTTATAAAATATTTTTAATGAAATATTCATGTATTAAAGTATTCTCTGTTAATTCAGGGTGAAATGAAATTGCAATATTCTTTTCCTGTTGAATTGCTATTATTTTACCATTGAATGTGGATAAAACTTTAATATTTTCTTTTGATTTATCATATGATTCAAGAGAAGGAGCTCTTATAAAAACTCCTGGAAATTTCTCATTAAATATATCAATTTCAGCTTCAAATGAATCTTTTTGTCTTCCATAATTATTTCTTTTAACATTAATATCCATTAATCCAAGTAAAGGTTGGTTGAAATCAGTTTTTTTACCTAACAGTATCATGCCAGCACATGTTCCAAAAACCGGAATGTCATTGTCCTTAATTGCTTTGTCAATACCTCTTTCATTGATTAGTTTGCCAATGACTGTACTTTCACCTCCCGAAATTATTATTCCATCACATGTTTTAACATCACCACTGTATCTTACTGTTTCAACATCAATATCCAATCCTAATTTTTCAATAGCTTTTTTGGTTAGGTCATAGTGCTCCGATACTGCACCCTGTAAATTTAAAATTCCTATTTTAACCATTTTCAGATTCCTCTATCCTGCATCCTATCGGATTTGTTTAATGTTGACATTTCTAGTCCTTTCATGGCTTCACCTAAACCTTTTGATACATCAGCCAATACCTCAGGTTTATCATAATTTGCGGTTGCTTCAACAATAGCTTTTGCAAATGCTTCTGGATTTTTAGACTTGAATATTCCTGATCCTACAAAAATTCCATCAGAACCTAATTGCATCATCAATGATGCATCAGCGGGGGTGGCAATTCCTCCTGCAGCAAAGTTTACAACAGGTAATTTTCCAAGTTCTGCAGTTTCTTTTACAAGTTCTATTGGTGCTTCAATATTTCTTGCATATTTCCAAAGCTCTTCTTCCTCCATTCCCTGAATTGTTCTGATTTCACCCATCACCATTCTCATGTGTCTGACTGCTTCAACTATGTTTCCGGTTCCAGGTTCTCCTTTGGTACGTATCATTGATGCTCCTTCATCTATTCTTCTTAATGCTTCACCAAGATTACGTGCTCCGCATACAAATGGTATTGTGAATTCTTTTTTGTTAATGTGATATTCTTCATCCTTCATCAGCAGGTGTTAATACTTCACTTTCATCAATCATGTCAACACCCAATGTTTCAAGGATTTGTGCTTCTGCAATATGCCCTATTCTAGCTTTTGCCATTACCGGAATTGAAACTGCTTCAACTACTTCCTCAACTATTGTAGGATCTGCCATTCTTGCAACTCCTCCTGCTGCACGAATGTCTGCAGGCACTTTTTCAAGCGCCATTACTGCTACTGCACCAGCATCTTCTGCAATTATTGCCTGTTCAGCATTCACCACATCCATAATAACACCACCTTTTGTCATTTTTGCAAAACCTTCTTTTAACACTTTTGTTCCTTTTTCTACCATATTTTTGTTCTCCTATAAAAATATTATAACAATTGTTATTATATGTTTTAAGTAATATATAAAATTTTACATTTTCCAAAAAATCAACAATATAATTATAAATAATTAAAAGTATTAAATTAAAATTTAATACACACCCATAAAAGATATATGATTTAAATTAAACATGAA
>ONUN01000037.1 GCA_900320955.1 uncultured Methanobrevibacter sp.
ATTTTCCCCTCCTTAAAATTTATCATTACAAAATTAGAATTAAATCTATAACAAAAAAATATTTGTTTTCAAGATATTTAAAGCTTTTCTTTAAGTGGTATATTCTGCATTAATTTTGACATAGTCGTAAGTTAAATCACAACCCCATGCAGTCGCACATCCATCACCTAAATCCATGTCGATATTGACAGTGACATTTTTTGACTGCATTATTTTTTCAGCCCTTTCAAGATAAGGAGTATCCTCAAATGCCAAAATTTCACCTTTTCTAACAAGGTCAACATCATCTTCATCGTCGGCAATAGAAATGGTTACAATATCTGGATTTAAATCACAACCTGAGTATCCTATAGCTGAAACAATTCTTCCCCAATTAGGATCACCGCCAAATACAGCAGATTTGAATAAACTAGAAGATATAATTGATTTTGCAGCAAGTCTTGCATCTTCAAGATTGCGAGCACCATATACATTAGCTTCAATGAATTTAGTGGCCCCTTCACCATCACGAGCCATTTTTTTAGCTAAATCAATACATAAACAATTTAATGCCTCTTGGAAATTTGGATCGATTTTTCCATCTTTTACAACATCAATACCTGAAGCACCATTAGCCATCATCAAACAGGTATCATTGGTACTTTCATCACCGTCTACTACAATCATGTTGAAACTAACATCAGCAGCTTTTTTCAGTGCCTTATTTATCTCATTGGCTGGAATGACTGCATCACTTACAATATATGATAACATAGTACCCATATTCGGTGCAATCATACCGCTTCCTTTAGTAATTCCTGCAAGTTTAACAGTTTCACCAGTTGTTAATGTAACTTCCAATGCACATTCTTTAGGAAATGTATCGGTTGTCATGATTGCGCGTGCTGCTGCAAGTGAATTTTCAGGTTCACTGCCCAAATTAGAAATTGATTCATAAGCCACTTTAGAAATTATATCAATTGGCATTTCACGGCCAATAACTCCAGTTGAAGAAATAGCAATTTCATCTTTTGGAATTTTTAAATCACGAGACAACAATTCCACCAATGTTTCACAATCTTTCAATCCCTGTTCTCCAGTGAAACAATTTGCATTACCACTGTTAACGAAAACAGCAGATATCAATCCATTTTTAATAGCATTTTTTGTATATTTTACTGGAGCTGCAACAACTTTATTAGAAGTGAAAACAGCTGAAGCAGTACTATTACGAGAAACAATAATAGTAACACCAAATTTACCTTCACGAGCACCAGATACCTCAAGATTTTCAATAACTGAAAATCCACCATCAAGATATTTTATAAAATCCATAAAATCACCAAATAGTTAATACGATATAGCAGTAGTCTTAGTTAAATTATATTCGGCCACATCCTGGGCGTTATTATAGTCTATATTATACACCCCATCATCAACAAAGCCCTTGCCAGATCCATTTAAATCTGAAGTCATTTGTACAGTTACATTTTCAAATGTCATACCATCCTCAACAACAGTATTATTATTAGAAGGACCATTAATAGCCATGGAAATTCCAATTCCGGCTCCAATAACAAAAGCCAATAATGCAATAATGATTATAATCATTGTATTTCTGCTTGTTTTCCTGGGTTTTTTAGATTTTGAGAATCTCACATTTTGCACATCATTATATGGAAGTCTATTGTTTTGTCGATTTCCATATGAGAATCCTCTTTTCTGTTTTTTATTATGATGATTATTATATCGAGTTTTTAACACTCGCTTATCATTTTGTTTGCGTCCCCTCATAGTAATACTCTTTTATACGAATTAAGCAACAAAAGCATAAATTAATGCTAAAATGACACCTACAAATCCAAACATTCCAAGACCTAAAATTGACATCACATAAACAAAGATGAATACGAAAGCAAATACTCCAATTAATTTTGCTTTTTCATTCTCAATTAAGTTTATCAAAGTTCTTGAAAATTCAGACGGAATATTATAAGCATATAAACCATTAGCAAGTTCAAATACAACCAGAGATAATGGAGATGTTGATGGTAAATCATCCACCAATTGGGCTCTTTCACCAGCTTCTCTTCTGCTTCTTCCAACTCCAGCCCTTATTTTCGCACCATTGTCAAGTGCAAACCATGCAGCATCAAGCCCTGCTCTAATGGCCAAGTCTTTAGATGGAAATCTTGCAATGAAATCATCACCACCTTCCCTATAACCTTCAAGTTCACCTTCACATTCTGTTTCGATGAAATTTTTAATTCCAGTCATAAGTTCAACAAGTTGATTTCTTCCATTTTTACTGATAAATTTAGTGGAGTCAATTAAATCAATGAACAAATAATTTTCCAAATCCACAGGTCTGGATTCCTTTAATAAAAATGGAGCATCGAATACCAATGCATATTCCCCACCGAGTTTAGTAAATGCAATTCCAGGGAAACTACCCACACTTTGAGTATAATGAATTGCACGTTCTATTGAAGCCGCACCAGTCATTCCAACTGCAGATATAACTTGAACACCTTCGGACAATCCAATACCAATTAATTCAATAGCAACTCGTATTGCATCATTTTTACTAAGCATTTTAGCAACAAGTTCTGTTGCTGTTTTTTCGACAATCTCTCCAGATTCGTTTTCAATAATTTTAACGAAAATATTAATTAGATTAGAAGGATGAGGCAATTCAATATAAAAATAACGGTCACTTCCCATGATAATATTACTTACTAAAGCATATTCTTCTATCCTATTTTCAGCAGGCTTTAGTTCATGGAAAGTATATTCAACAGGAATATTTTCTGCCCCAACATCACGAACAAGGTTCTGCAATATTGTATCAGAGGTAATTTCTGCCTTTTCAAGCTCAAAAAGAATAGTTTGAGTATAATTAAATAACTCGACATATTCTGTTTCAAGTGAATTAGTTGGGAAAAATTTTGTTCCAACGGAGATAGGATTGAGTTTAGTGGTTAATTTAATATAAGCCCTGGTTAAAGCACTAGTCATCTAAACCTCCCCCTTTTTCCAATTCAATTTGAAAATCTCCAGGTTTTTCTAAAAGCATGTCAGGTTTTACAGAAACAAATGGGAATTTCCAAGATCCTAGCCTACCCGCAATAGTACTTGCAATGTTTCTGGAGTTTCTTTTGATGAATACCTCATCATGTTCACTTACACGTACTAAAACATTGTATGGTGCTGTTTCACTTACCTCATCAGCCAACATGATATTTAATTCAAATTTACCTGGTTTTGTGAATAAATCATTACGAACAGCTATTAAAGGCTTTTTCTCAAGACCTAACCTGTCTGCAACAGTAACAGAAATATTACCTGCATTTTTAACAGCAACCTTATAGTTCTTAGGGTGAACCAATACGAATATCACATAAGGTGCTGCAATTTCAACATCATCAACCATTTCCACAATCTTATTAAACATTGGGATTTTGGCAAATATGTTCTCAAGTTTTGAATCAGCATTATTTTCATTATCGATACGGATAATGGCCTGTTTAGCAATATTCAATGGAGAAATTTCCAAACCTTCTTTTCCAGTATAGATTTCCCATTTTTTAAAGTTCAATTCTTTTATAATTTCATCACAAATCTTTTGCAAAATATTCTTATCTTTTTTAGGTTTTTTTGGTTTTCCAAAGGTTAATCTTCCGTTTTCAATTACAAAAGGAATTCTCATAGATGCAATATGTCTAAATTCAGCAGCATAATCTCTGAACTTATCATTAGATAATACTTTTGCTTTTTCATTTGTAGCTATTTCTAAAATAAAATGATCTGCATCATTGCCTGCTGGAACTTCTTCAACATTGTCACTTTCCAACAACTTCAAGAACTTTTCCTTATCATCAATATCATGTCGAAGTGATGCATCGGCAATAATTACAAATTCATCCTCACTTTCTTCCAAAGCTTTAACAGCAGCAAGGATATTTGCTATTTTAGGTTGTCCTTCTTCATTTTTTACATAATGCGCTACATTTGAAGCATCTACAACAACTTTCATGATATCACCTAAAAAAATAATCGATTTTAAAATAATTTGTTCAGTACAATATATTTGTATTAATCAATATTTAAAGTTAATTTTTACATACCTTCTAGATTTTGTTTCTAGAATATTCTCCAAATAATAATCTTTCCCCACCAACATTGTGAAGATAAATTTCTATGGAATCCTCAGAAATATTATAAACATTATATGAATTTAAATTTTTCCCCCTGAGCTTATCGGAACATAATGAACCTGCATTAGCAATAAGGGTTTTATTTATTTTCCAAATATTAGGCACATGCTTGTGCCCTGATAAAACCAAATCAACTTCATGAGTTGTTAATGTCTTTAGAATATCACCAGAATCAGACAATACATTACGTTCACGTCCTGTTTGAGGAATTGATATAACATGATGGTGCAAAACAACAATTGAAAAGTTTTCATTAACCACACATTCATCAAGCTGATGTTCCAACCACAAATGTTGAGGTCTGCCGATAGACCCCCTATTATCATCAGGAGTTGTACTGTCAAGTCCAATTACAGTAAAATCATCACCTACAGATAATTTCCAACTTCTCTCACCAATTAATTCTTCAAAAGTTTGATAACCTAAATTACGAGCATCATGATTACCTGGAACAGCAAATAATGGTGGTTCAAACATTTCCAAAAATTTAGTGGCATGTTGAAACTCCTTATAATAACCCTTATTAGTAATATCACCAGTCAATATCACCATGTCAGGATTTAGGCTGTTAATTTCATTTATAGCTTCAATAAGCATATCTTCATCAAAAGTTGATTTAGAAATATGCAAATCTGAAATATGTGCAATAACTGTCATAGTATCACTGATTTAATTTCATAATGGCTTCTGCCAAGTCACCTTTACATTCTTCAAGGGCCTGTCTTGCTTCATCTTCAGAAACATTAGCGCTGTTTGCTACCATTTCTATATCTTCATCAGGAATTTCAATTTCATATTCAAGTTCTACTTCACGAGCCTGACCTTCAATTTGATAAGTTTCCTGACCCATTACATTCATTAAACTTACACTAGGATTGTCAATAATTAATTCTTTTTCATCAAAACGGATAATCACTTCACGAACACCTTCAAGGTCTTCCATTTTCATACCCATTTTTTTCATTTGTCTTTCCATTTGTTTCATTTGTTTTTTATTCATACCAGGTATCATACAAATGTTTTGGCAACATCTTTTAATACTTTAGGAATATTAATCTGCTGAGGGCACTCTTCAATACATGTTTCACATTCAGTACAATCTGAAGCTATTCCAACACCCTCAAGTTTTGAATAATTCAAATAAGCATTTCCAAATTGAGTCCATTCATCAATATCAAGAAGTTTATGTTTATTATATAAATCAAAGAGTTTTGAAATGTCAATTTCTTCAGGACATGAATCCACACAGTATCTGCATTTTGTACAATCGACAGTGATGTTGCTGTTAATGATTTCAGAAACTTCTTCAAGAATCTTTAATTCTTCATCATTCAATGGATCTGCATTTTTAAATTCCTGAATATTGTTTTCAAGCTGTTCCAAATTACTTGCACCTGTTAAAACAACACATGCATCATCAAGGTTAGCAACAAATCTCATTGCCCATGAAACTACAGACCTATCAGGATTATATTCTTTCATTATTTTTTCAGCTTCTTCAGGAACATCAGCTAAAAATCCTCCTTTATAAGGTTCCATAATCATTACAGGTTTATTATATTTTTTTGCAACTTCCATACATTTTCTAGATTCTATTGATTCATCTTCCCAGTCAATATAGTTTATTTGAAGCAATACAAATTCAATTTCAGGATGTTCAAATAAAAGTTCTTCCAAAAATTCGGAATTCCCGTGAGTGGACAAACCAATGTGTTTAATATAACCTTCTTCCTTTTTCTTCTGGATAAATGAATATAAGTCAACATTTTTCCAAGCCGCTTCAGTAAATCCACTTACATTGTGCAGCATATAGTAATCAAAGTAGTCAACACCGCAATTTTTAAGCTGTTCAGCAAATATTGGCTCCAATTGAGATTCCTCTGTAATTACAAATAAAGGCAATTTAGTTGCTATTTTAAATGATTCACGAGGATACCTATCAACAACAGATTTTTTAAATGCAATTTCACCTGCACCGTCATGATAGATATATGCTGTGTCAAAGTGATTGAAGCCAGCATCCATATATGCATCTACCATTTTATTAAGCTGCTCATAGTCAATACTTGCAAAGTCGTTTTCATCCAAAAGCGGAAGTCTCATCATTCCCATACCTAATTCCATTTCAAATCCCTCTTAAAATCCTTTCACTCAAAAATACTATTTCACATGATTTAAAGACATGCAATAACTTTATTTAATAATATCTTTATAGATACTGACAATTAAATTTTACTTTAACTTTTTATAACTAGAATACTTTTTGGCTTTCATATTTTCCAAAAGTAATTAAAATTTCCTAAAAATATATTTAAATAAAGTGGATAATAACTATTTCTATGAACAAAAAACGATGCAACTGGGCGACAGATGTCGAAGACATTTATGTTAAATACCATGACGAGGAATGGGGAGTTCCAACTCATGATGATAGAGAACTATTTGAATTTCTAGTTTTAGAGTCTTTTCAGGCAGGATTATCCTGGATTACTATTTTAAAAAAGCGTGAAAACTTTAAAGAAGCTTTTGATAATTTTGATATTGTTAAAATAGCCAATTATGATGAGGCTAAAATTAATGAGTTAAGGGAAAATGAAGGTATTATCCGCCACAAAGGCAAAATCGCCTCTGCCATCAACAATGCACAGATATTTATTGAAATTCAAAAAGAGTTCGGAAGTTTTGATGAATATATATGGGCGTTTACAGATGGTAAAATCATAAAACATGAATATTTAACCGAATCTGATTTATCCTCAAAGATTTCAAAAGATTTGAAAAAACGTGGGATGAAATTTGTAGGTCCGACAATTATCTATTCCTATCTTGAAGCTGTCGGAATTATTGATAATCATCAGGAAAATTGTTTTAAATTTAAAAAATAGCATGAGTAATGAATTACTCTTCAAGCAAGATTATATTTTTAGGATCTACTTTCAGATAATCGGGAATTTCAAAATCATGGTCATGAATCCTTTTTTCATATATCCACCATAAACCATTTGATAGAGTTATTCTCCATTCAAAAGGCATTTCTAATTTTTTTGAATTTGAAGTATCTATTGAATTAACATCATCTTTTTTAGCAGCCACAAAATCATGCGCCCTTATTCCGATATGAGTAATATTTGGCGAAATTTTTTCAGATACTTCCAGTATAATTCCCCAATCCAATGACTTGAGATGATAGTCGTCAATAATTTCCACTCGAGATATATTTTTACAGCCGGTAAGTCTGGCGACTTCAACTTTTTTTGGATTCTCAAATAATTCACGAGTGTCTCCTTTTGCTATAATTTGACCGTCATCCAATATCAACAGTTCATCACAAAACTGAAACGCCTCATCACGATCATGAGTAACTAAAATAGACAATCCATCAAAGCTGTTTAGCAAGTTAACGAGTTCGACACGCAACTGTTCTTTTAAGTAGGTATCCATTGCGCTGAATGGTTCATCAAACAATATGACATCCGGACCATATGCCAATATACGGGCTAAAGCCACTCTTTGCTGCTGACCTCCGGACAGTTGTCTGGGATATCTCTTTTCCAAACCATCTAGATGAAAACGTTTAATCATTTCAGACACTATCTTGTCATGACCCTTTTCCAAACCAGCAGCTACATTCTCTTCAACGGTCATATTAGGAAATAAAGCGTAATTCTGAAATAGATAACCCACATTTCTTTTTTGAGGCTTTATATTAATTTTGTTATTTGAATCAAAATAAACAGTTTCTTTATCTGTAGTTAAACTTACAAATCCTTCATCTGGATCAACTATACCTGCAATAGATTTGAGTGTCATACTTTTACCACATCCGGAAGGACCAAGAATACCCAAACATCCTTTTTTCAACTCAAAACCAACATCCAAATCAAATTCTTTAAGTTTTTTTTGAATATTGAATTTTAACACTTTATTACCCATAATCTATCTCCAGTAATACATTTAATTCACCAATAATTAATTATTTCCATTGCTTTTCCTTACGTATGGAAATAAAATCCATGATGAAAATAGCTATAAATGCTATGATAATAATGACTATTACATAATAGGAAGCTTCTCCCATATTACCTGCAGCCACTTCAGAATAAACGGCCATAGGGAGTGTTCTAGTTTCTCCAGCAATATTACCCGCAAGCATAGCAGTGGCGCCAAATTCACCCAATCCACGTGCATAAGCAAGAATTCCTCCACTGATAATTCCAGGCAATGCATTTGCAAATAAAACTTTCCAAAAAATTTTCCATTCAGACATTCCCAAGGTACGTCCTGCATCCAGCAAGTTAGAATCAACCTGTTCAAATGCACCCCTTGCGGAACGATACATTAAAGGAAAAGACATGACGACTGCTGCAATAACTGTTGCCCACCATGAAAAAGCTATTTTAAAAGCAAAAAAGTCTATAAAAAACTTTCCAATAGGTCCCCTAACACCAAAAGAATATAATAAAAAGAATCCCACTACAGTAGGAGGTAATACCAGAGGTAATGTAAAAATCCCATCAAGTACAATTTTTGCAGTGTCGTTTTTAATCTTAACAAGAACCCAAGCCACAATCAAACCTAAAAAAAAGGTTATAAGAATTGATAAACTTGCAGTTTTCATTGAGATTCCGATAGGGGACCAATCCATCGCCATGTTCATATCTCCTCAATTATTACTAATTATTCAACAGAATAATCTATACTAAACCTATCCATGGATAGTAAAACCATAATCAACAAATACATCTTTAGCTTCTTTAGTTTGTAAGAAGTCAACAAATGCGTGTGCACCATCAGGATTTGATGAATTTGAAAGAACAGCTACAGGATAGATAACTGGAGTTTTTAAAGAACCTTCAGGAGCTTCGCAAACTACTTTAACATTTTCATCAGATTTAGCATCAGTAGCATATACAATACCACAGTCAGCAGATCCTTGAGATACTTGGTTCAATACTGCAGTTACATCAGTACCTAATGATAGTTTAGATTCAACATCTCCCCAAATACCAGTATTGTTCAATACTTCTTTAGCATATTGTCCAGCAGGTACGGATTCAGGATCACCGATAGCAATTTTACCATTTACATTTTTCAAATCATCAAATGAAGATATATTATTCTTTGAGTCTTTTGGTACAATTAAAACAACCTTGTTTTCTAAAGATTGAACATTGGTTTTATTATCAACCAAATTTTCTTTTGCTAAAGCATTCATCTGTTTGTTTGCAGCAGACATAAATACATCCGCTTTTAAACCATTTTCAATTTGAGTTTGTAAATCCCCACTTGAAGCATAAGTAGGTGTAACTTTCACTCCAGGATATTTTTTTTCAAACATTGGAATTAAATCCTTATCAAAAGCGTTTTTTAAACTTGCAGCAGCAGCAAGCTTAATTTCGCCAGTTACATTGCCCTGATTAGCATTAGAATCATTGCTACCAGAGTCAAACAAACCTGCAGCACATGAACCTACGCCCACAGCAACTATTAAAGCTATAATAGCTATAAATAACACTTTTTTCATAGATTTCATAGTCTATCTCCTTTTTAAATATATTTACGCAAAACACTATCAGACATTAACTACAATAATCAAAGATTAATAAAAAGAACGATTTTGCATGATGATATGTATTCAAACATCCAAAATAAATTAATCTGCTTTACAGTGAACTGTAGACAGACAGATAAACTACATTATAAATTGAACCAGATTATATTCAATTTAATAATGTCTTCCCCCATTCATTCCACCAATCTGAAATTACAACTTAAATATCATGAGTAGCAATACTATATAACTTAAAAATGATATATAAATATTTTCATATCGATAAAGAAATTATTTAAAATTATGTGATTTTTTCAAATTCAACATAAAAACATAAAGAATTTCGTTATAAATCTGAATTAATAACTAATATGATTTTTAACAACATGAATATAAAAGTTTTGTTATGAAATATTCAAATAAATAGCATATCGAAAAAATAAACTCGAACAAGAATTGTTTAATTTAAATATAACTGAAAAATATACAAAATCACGAATTATAACTGATTAATCATCAAAAGTCATCACATCGAAAAATAATTGAAATCAACATCACAACTATTTAATAATAATTAAACAAATATTTAAGAGAGGTGTTTAAATGTCAATTGAAAAAATCGATGAAATTTTAACAAAAGCAGAAGTATTCTACTTATCAACTGTAGATGGAGAAAAACCAAAAGTAAGACCATTAGGTTTCCACCTGTTATATGAAGACAAAATTTACTTTGGAGTGGGAACATTCAAAGAAGTTTACAAACAAATGGAAGTAAATCCAAATGTTGAAATAGCAACATGGGATGGAGAACACTTTTTAAGATATTATGGAACTGCAGATTTAACTAAAAATGAAGCAGTTGTTGAAAAAGCATTTGAACTCATGCCGGAAATCGCCGATGTTTACAAAGCAAACGGCTGGGAAATGGGAGTCTTTTTCTTAAACAACGCCACAGCCGAAATAAGAAATATGATGGAAATTGAAGAAAGTTATGAATTTAAGTATTAATGTCAAACATTAATACTCAAACTTTTTTTAAACATGTCTAATATCCGTATAATTCGAAATTTCAGAATTTATTGTGCACAAATCACCAATATTCAAATCATGAACATCATCATGTCCAGTAATTCTTGCAAAGGTTTTTAACTCTTCAGTTGAAACTCTTAAATAATTTTCAACCCTTTTTGCAGCAGTTTCTATTTTCAATCTTTTTCTCAATTCATCATCCTGAGTTGCAACACCAACAGGGCAATCTCCAGTATCACAAATTCTATATTGCTGGCAAGCAGCTGCAATCATGGCTCCGGTTCCAATAGCTACTGCATTAGCACCCATAGCCAAAGCTTTAGCAAAATCCGAAGAAACTCTTAAACCACCAGTAATAGTCAAATCAATTTCTGAATTATGATCATCCAAAAATTTGCGAGCTCTTGAAAGAGCATAAATTGTAGGAACAGAAGTGGAATCTCTAACTAACTGAGGACTTGCACCGGTCGAACCACCCCTCCCATCAATAGTAATGAAATCCGGCTCTGCATATAATACATGTTCCAAATCATCTTCAATATGGCCTGCAGCAAATTTTAAACCAATTGGCCTTCCTTTAGAACAATGCCTTAAATCATCAACCAACTCCTTTAAATCATCTTTTGTTGAAATTCCAGGAATTGTTGCAGGTGAATGAATATCCTCACCAATAGGTTTTCCTCTAACATTTGCAATTTCAGAGGTTACCTTTTCGCCTTGAAGCTGACCGCCTAGACCAGGTTTTGTAGATTGACCTATTTTTATTTCAATTGCATCGGCATTTTTTAGATTATCTTCTGTAGCTGAATATTTGTTAGGAACATATTCAAAGATATATCTATAAGCATTATCCATTTCTTCGACTAAAATTCCGCCCTCGCCACTGCATTGGGCTGTTTTTATAGCTGCACTTCCCTTTGCTAGAGCTATTTTTGTTTCACGAGACAAAGCACCAAAGGACATGTGGGTGATATAAATAGGACTTTCAATGATTAAAGGTTTTTTAGCATTTTTTCCAATTATTGTTTGGGTATTGACTTCAACATCACATTCCAACGGCTGTGGATTTAACTGACAGCCCAAAAGCAAAATATCATCCCAATTAGGCATTGGAAAATCAGTATACATTGCTGCAACAATGCTTTCACCCATTATTGCCATTTGATGGATTGCATCCATTTGCCTTATATCCTTATCGCTTTTTGCAAAATTCTTATCGTATGCAAGCTCCAAACTTTTCACATCAGGATTTTCAGTTGATTTTGAGTTTTCAACTTCAACAAACTTGGAAATGTCCTGTTTACAAATAGGACATTTGTCCAAATCGTTTAATAAGACTCCTGTTGCTTCTTCATTGTGTATATGGCCACAAATAGTACATTTGTATATCATGATAACCAACTCACTTGTTACTAAGTGAACTTAATAATATATAAACTTAGCTATTCGCAAATCTCATTTACAATAGCTACTGCATTAAGAGACCTTGGAAATCCAATATATGGCAACATCACAGTTATGGCAGAAATTAACTTTTCTTTATCATTGCCAACTGACAAGTTACCTTGAATATGGCCCCTGAGTTGGTTTTCACAACCTCCCAAAGTAGCAATGAACGTGAAAGTAATTAATTCCCTTTGCTGATCATTTAACCCATACCTTGTGTAAAAATCACCAAAACAATAACCTTCCAAAAATCTATTAAAGTGCTGCTGACCTTCAGGAGCAGAATCATTCATCATTTGAATCATTTCAGCCCCAAAATATCTTTCTTGAATTTCACGGCCAGATTTGTATCTGTTTTCAGTAGTGACAGTAGCCCCATTATCCAATGGCATTTTAACACCATTATTGTCAAAAACTTTGATAACTACACCAAAGAAATTATGTGCACGACCAAATCCCACATAAGGAACAGACTGATATAGCAGTTCTTTAACTTCCCGAGGAGTTACATAATTATCCAAAGCAGAAATTAAAATCTTATGAAATGCCTTCGGAGATTGACATGCAATTAAACAAGCTAAAATCACCAAAACGGATTCTTTTTCAGTTAATGACGAATAATCAAATACCTCATCAAATGCAAAATTCTTAAAAATTTCATGAAATTCAGGGTCACTTTTTTCAATTCTTCCAAAATTGTCAAATAAATCATTCATATAATTAATTTAAAAATTAAAAGTTAATATACTTTCTTTTTTATTCAATTACTGGATAAATACATATTTTTTTCAAAAAAAAAGAACAAAAAATTATAACTAAACATAAAATATTTAACATTTAAATAGTAATAATATTAAAACTAATAACCGGTGATAATTTGTTAGAACAATATTTACCATTCATTGGTTTAATTATATTTGGAAATATAGAAAACCTTATTTTAGCATCTCAAGGTGTTGTAAAAGGTGTTAATATTAAGATTTTAAGTGGATTAAGTATTATTATAGTAATATTATGGTTAATTATCGGAACAGTGGCAACAGAAGCTGCAATCCAATATGCAAATTACATTGAATTTATTGGCGGACTTGCAATTTTTATATTGGGTGTAAAAGCAATCTATGATGCAGTAAAGCATATGAGATCAGTTAAAAGTGGTGAATAAAATGGTCGATTGGAAAGATTATGCGCCATTTAGTGGTTTGCTTATTTTTGGAAACATAGAAAACTTAATTTTGGCTTCTCAAGGTGCTGTAGCACATGTAAATCCATTCATTTTAGGCGGATTAAGTTTAATTGCAGTAGTAATCTGGTTATTACTTGGAACCTATGGAACTAAAGTTGCTATAAAATATGCGGATTACATTGAAATCATCGGTGGTCTCGCTATTATTATATTAGGTCTCCAATCCATGATGGCAATACTGAAATAATTAAAATTAGATTTTGGATGAATATCCATCATCTATTTTTTTAAAAAAAAAAACATTTGAAAACTAACCCCATCCCAAATAGGATTATTAATCACACCACATATATTGTAATGCATTTTATTTATTTGAAAAATCTTTTTTTTGGCAAAAAATTACCGCACATGAAAAATTTGGAGTTATATAGAAATAACTCCTCCCAATAATATCAATTAAGAAAGAAAGCAATTTACTTTCTTTCCATTTGAACTATTTTAATCTCCCTTATTCCAGTTTACAATACCATAAACAATACATAAAAGTGTGGACAATATGATTCCTACATAAACTCCCCAAATTAATGGGTCTTCAATTCCTAAAAACATTATGCATCACTTCCTTTATTGTCTATGTTTTTAAAAGCCTTATCAATTACTTCCTGAGCAGGCGGTTTTGTAATTAAACTTACAACAATTGTAATTATTGCTGAAACTGGCACAGCTATTAACATTACATCAATAAAAGGCCATGGTGCAGCAGGAAGGATTGTATCAACTCCCAATATAAACTTACATATTCCAAGACCAACCGCAGTCTTTTTGAATACGAATGCTAACCAGAACAAACTAACAAGTGTTCCAGACACAATTCCTGCAATAGCTCCAAGACGAGTAATTCCTTTCCAATAGAGCGCACCTAAAAATACAGGCAGGAATGCTGCAGCACAGATTTCGAAAAATAGGCTGGTTCCAAGTGCAACAACACTTCCCGGAAGTGAAAATGCCATTACCAATGCCAAAATAATTGCTATTAAAATACCTATCCTTGAAATTGAGACTTGGTCCATTTTTTGTTTTGATATATCCCTTAAAGTGTGATATATGTCCACACCAAATGCTGTACCTTGTGTATGCAATTGTGAGGATATTGTTGACATTGCAGCTGCGATTAAAGATAGCAGGAAAATATAAACAAACCATTCAGGCAGTGCCATGGTAATGAATGTTGGAATGATTTTATCAATGTTTCCTCCAACCACATCCACTGCAATCTTACCTAACTTATCCATGAAATATACATTTGAAAGAGAACCTACGATATATGCAGTAGTTGGCATAATCGCAATGAATATTCCTCCAATTAAAACAGATCTGTTTAATTCCTTGTCTGATTTAACAGTCATGAATCTTACAATCAATGAAGGTTGTGCTAATACCCCAATACCTACACCAATTAATGTTGAAGACACTAATGACCACCAGAACGGAGTTCCAAATTCTGGGAAGGATGTCCAACCAGTTCCACCCGTAGCCAAAGCATCGGCAGGATATAGATTACCCATATTCGTTAAAGCAGTATTTGCAGTGTCGACTCCTCCAAGCAACCAATATACAAATACAAGTAAAAACAACATTGCAACAACCATAATTGTTCCTTGCAAAGCATCAGTATACATTACACCACGAATTCCACCAAACAACACATAGAATGTGATAATAACGGACAATATTAAAAGAGCAATACTAAAATCAATTAACAAGGAAGATTCTAAAAATCTTGCAGCTCCAATCAATACTACTGCAGCATAAATAGGCATTGCACAAAAAATAATTAATCCTGAAACAGATTGAATAAATTTAGAGTCAAAACGTTTTCCTAAAAACTCAGGAAAAGTCAGAGATTCTAATGCATGACCCATACGACGAGTTCTTTTTCCTAAAAATACAAATGCTATGAATACACCAATAATAATATTTAAGAATGCCAACCATAAAACACTCATACCATATTGCCCTGCAACTCCCCCAAAACCAACAATAGCTGCTGTTGAAATAAAAGTTGCCCCATAACTCATTGCCATGATAAAGGGATGTGTATCCTTACCAGCTATCATAAAATCTTCAGAGGAATTAGTCTTTTTGTATGCATAATAACCTACAAAAACTAAAGCAAATATGTAAATTATAAATACAATTGCTAAAATCATTACGTCCATAAATAATTACCTCTATAAAAAAATAATATTTAACTATAACATATTATTTATATACTATTAAATAATATATAAATATTAGCATAAATATACATCCATGTACATTAATGTACATCATATAATTTGCTTAACAAATATAAAAAAATAAACAAAATTATAAATTTTTATATTATTACCCACTAATATTAAACATATTAAAATAAATAGGGATATTATGTTTTGGAATGAAGAAGCCGAATGTATGAGCAAAGAGAAAAAAGAAGAACTTCAACTTGAAAGACTTCAAAAGACTGTAAAACATGCATATGACAAGGATTGCTTGCAGTTCCTCGCGAGGATATCGTTGAAGTGCACGCATCCTCCGGAACAACTGGAAAACCAACAGTAACTGCATACACACAAGAAGATTTAGACATTTGGGGAGAATGTATTGCACGTGGTCTTAAAATGGCAGGTGCAGAAAAAGAATTCATTATCCAAAATGCATACGGTTACGGTTTATTTACTGGCGGTTTTGGTATTCACCACGGAGGAAACAAAATGGGTGCCATTACAATACCAATTTCAGCAGGAAATACACAAAGACAACTCGATACTATGGTAGATTTCCAAAGTGACATATTAACTTGTACCCCTTCATATGCAATGTACTTAGGAGAGTCCAGAGAAAAAGCAGGGATTTCCCTTGAAGATATAAACCTAAAAGCAGGAATCCATGGTGCCGAAATGTGGACCAATGAAATGAGAAAAAGAATTGAAGCGTCTCTTGGAATCAAAACCCACAACATTTACGGTTTGACTGAAGTAATGGGTCCTGGGGTAGCTCAAGAATGCAGTTATCAAAATGGAATGCATATTCAAGATGACCATTTTTACCCAGAAATCATTAATTCCGATACTGGTGAAACCTTGGATTATGGTGAAAAAGGAGAACTTGTTTTAACATCCCTTACCAAAACTGGAATGCCTATTTTAAGATTTAGAACAAAAGATTTAACTTCACTTATCGAAGAAAAATGTGAATGTGGAAGAACAACCGTTAGAATGACAAGAATCACTGGAAGAAGCGACGACATGTTGAAAATTAAAGGTGTTATGGTATTCCCATCACAAATCGAAAAAGCATTACTTAAAATCAAAGGAATCAGCCCTAATTACATGATTCATGTAACAAGACCTGATATTTTAGATGAAGTTGAAGTTAAAGTAGAGGCTTCAAAAGAATTATTCTCAGATGAAATGAAAGAAATGGAAAAAGTAGAAAAACAGATCCAAGCTTCAATCAGATCAGAAACTGGACTTAGAGTTGACGTTACAATCTGTGAACCGGAATCTCTTCCAAGAAGTGAAGGTAAAGCTGTACGTGTAATAGATGAAAGGAATTTTGAATAGGTGAAAAAATGTCAGTGAAACAAATTTCAATTTTTGAAATTAATATTCGTGCTCTTTCAATAGCAGATACAACAAAATATGGAATTTTAAGACTAATTGTTTCAGATAACGAAAAAGCAATAGCTGCTCTTGAAAAAGATGGATTTATTGTAAAAGAAAATGAAGTAATTATTCTAGCAGTTCCAGATGAACCTAATGGATTAAATTCTACATTAGCTGTTTTTGATGAAAAAGGCATTAATTTAGAATACTTATACGCATTTGTAAGCAGCAAAACCGATGAAGCTATTGTAGTTATGAGATTAGAAAATATGGAAAAAGCTATCGATGCATTAAAAGATAGTAATGTTAAAATATTAGAAACCGAAGATATTGAAAAATTATAGGAAAGATTAACCTCTTTTCTACAACTTATTTTTTTAAATTCAACACCAATTTTTTAAGGTTTATCCACACCAGATTAAATTTAAATTACTTATTTTAAAAAATAAAGCATTTTAAAAATAGAAATAAAAAAAGTAAAGAATGATTAAAATTCTTTAATCATGTTAGCTACATCTTCTTTAGAATATCCTAAACGGACAAAAAGATTTTTAAGGGATTCATTTTCAGGAATTGATCCCAATTCCCTCCAACTTTTAAAATCATTTTTCAAGATACCATTAATTAAAAGTTGAATAGTAATTAAATCGTCACTTTTAATAGCAATGAATGCATCTTCATCAGCAAAAACATTATCAGGGTCAATTAATGTAATTTTTCCAGTTACATCTTTTTTTACAATTGCATTATCAATTTTGTAAGTCATAATACCACAACTCGTTAATCTATTAAAAAGTTTATGTTAAATAGTATTTAAATTTTTAACCTTTAATTGATTTGTACCCACTTTCAATAGCTTTTAAATTCATATCATGGAATTTTGGTTTTAAATTATTTTTCATTGCATCAATGACCGAATCTTTTGATAAAGGGAAATTGTCATCAGCAGTCACTGCACCTAACAGAACCATATTTAATGCTAAAACACTTCCTGCATCAATAGCCAATTTAGTTCCATCAATCGGAAGAACATGTTTAAAATTCTCATTTAAGGTTTTTGTTATACTATCAACACTTGGATATGCCTTATCAGATGAAGAAGGAATGATTGGGTGAGTATTATAAACAATTTTGGTTTCACTATTAACCTTGTCCAATCCTCTTATTGTTTCAATTGGTTCAAAAGAAAGCAACATATCTGCACCTTGACTTGGAATGATTGAAGAATTATATCCACCAATTTTTAATTCAGTAGAAACAGACCCTCCTCTTTGAGACATTCCATGAATTTCACTCATTACCACATCCAAACCTTGATTCATTGCAGCTTCACCAATGATTGTTGAGGTTTTAATAATCCCTTGACCCCCAACACCGCAAATATAAATACTATAATGATTATCCATTTTCTCACCTACCTGCCTCTAAGGCACCATACTTACAAACTTGTATACATACATTACATCCATCACATTGAGATTTATCTATAACAATTTTACCATTGATTTTTGAAATGGCAGGACATGCCAATTCACTTACACATTTATCACAATTATTACAATTACTTTCAATTAAATTAACTGGAGGTTTTTTAGTTAAACCTTTAATTAATGTACATGGAGCTTTTGAAACAATTACAGCAGTGTCATTTCTTTCGAATGCTTCTTTATAGGTTTTAACAACCTGTTCTAAATTAAATGGATTAATTACACGTACATAATCACATCCACAAGCAAGAGCCAATTTACGAATAGACACTTCTGGAGCCTCATCGCCCATTCCATCAATAGGAATTCCAGGATTTGGTTGACCTCCAGTCATTGCAGTAATCCGGTTATCCAAAACAGTCAAGACAAAATTATGTTTATTGTGAACAGCATTTATCAAAGGTGAAATTCCGCTGTGGAAAAATGTAGAATCTCCAATAAAGCTTGCCACCTTTTGGTCTGTTGAAACTGAAAATCCACAGCCGTCTCCAACACTTGAACCCATTGACAATAGGTAATCTGCAGCATTATATGGAGGATTAATACCTAAAGTATAACATCCAATATCTGATGCGAAGACCACATCATCAGTTTTCAATCCAAGCTCTTCAATAGCTTTGTTAATTCCATAATACATTGCCCTGTGAGGACATCCTGCACACAATACTGGAGCACGGGACGGAATATCATCCTGCAATTTTTCTAAGCTTGAGGAATATTTAATGTCATTTTCTTTTTTGAAATTCAATATCTTATTGAATCCATCTAAAACCACATCGGAATTAAATTCGTGATAAAGTGGAAAAGTTCCATCCAATTTACCATGGACAGTAACATCCATCTTTTTAACACCTATTGTGGCTAATGTCTCTTTTTCGATTATTGGGTCTACTTCCTCAACAATGAAAACTTCATCAATTTCCTTTAAAAATTCTGCGACTTTTTCCTGTGGGAATGGATATGAAAATCCTAATTTTAAAATGTCAATATCCAAGTTATTGAATTTGACAACATCATGAGCATAATTATAAGCGCTGCTTGATGAAATTACACCATACTTTTTATCAGATGCAAAATCAATTTCAGCGTTTAAATCACTTTTATTGGTAATTTTTTCAATTTCATGTATCTTATCCCATAATTTAACATGCATTTCTCCTGCAAAGGCAGGAACTGGGACGAATTGAGAAGGATCTTTTTTAAAGTGACCTCTTTTCCAATGATTTTCGTTATTTGTGGAATTATCTCCAACGTCTCCAAATTCCACAACTCCCCGCATATGAGATACACGAGTGGTTGTTCTAACAATTACTGGAATCTGAAATTGTTCAGACAAGTCAAAAGCATATTTGACCATGTCTTTAACTTCCTGACAATTGGATGGTTCCAAAATAGGAACATTGGCCAATCTTGCATAATTCCTAGTGTCCTGTTCATTTTGAGATGAGAAAAGTGAAGGATCATCTGCAGACAATATTACCATTCCACCTCTGACTCCAGAATATGCGGTTGTCATGAATGAGTCTGCCGCCACATTCATACCTACATGTTTCATAAAAGTAAATGAACGCAAACCTGAAGCAGCAGCAGTAGCTGCAACCTCCATTGCCACTTTTTCATTAGTAGAAAATTCAAAATAAATATTTGCATCTTTAGCCAACACAGACAATACATTTCCAATTTCTGATGAAGGAGTTCCAGGATAAGTAGCTGCAATAGAAACACCTGCCTCTATTACTCCTCTTACAGCAGCTTCATTACCAAGTAAAAAATGTTTATCACCATTAACTCCTGTAACTAATTCTTTTAAATTCATATATTTTCCTCAAAATTATCATTAATACAATATATTATATAATAGTTTTAAATATAAATATTCATATTATAATGTTTTATTAGCTTTATATAATCGGAGGGGAAATGATGATTAAGGTATATGTTTCAAGGTTCAATAGAGAAACCGACTCAGAACCTCATTTGGAGTGTTATGAAATAGAAAAAACACCTCAAATGAAAGTTTTGGATGCACTTCAAGCAATTAATGAAAAATATGATGCAAACATCAGTTTTAGAAGCTCATGTAGGGCCGGACAATGCGGATCCTGCGGAATATTGTTTAAAGGAAATGGTGCTCTTGCCTGTCAAAAAGAGATTATGGACGGGGCAATAATCGAACCGTTGAAATTCCCAGTTATTAAAGATTTGATTGTTGACAAATCAAGCATCGAAGCTAAAGTAAAAGATTTAGAATTGTCCCTCCAATGTGATCATAAATGCAGTGAGATAAATACTTCAATAACAAAAGAAGACACTCAGGATACAAAGAAAGTAAGAAGCTGCATAGAATGTTATTCCTGTCTTTCAACCTGTCCGGTTGTCAATATAGCAACAGAGGAATTTGGCGGACCTTACTTAATGAGATATATTGATAAATTTGAAACAGACCCAAGAGAAAACTTTAATCGACTTAAAGAAGCATTGGACGAAGGTTTATATAAATGTACCAGCTGTGGAAAGTGCCTTGCAGTTTGTCCTAAAAACATAAACACATTTGGTGATGCGATTGAAAAGATGAGGGCCATTGCAGTTGCAAATGGTTCAGGACCTCTCCCAGAACATGTTGCATTTAAAGAAAATATTCTTAAAAATGGAAGGTCAGTAACAACAGATAAAACTCCATTTATAGAGCAAATTGAAAATTATAAAGGCTCAAAAATTGCATTTTTCACAGGGTGTATGGTTGACTACAAATTCCCCGAAATAGGACAAATGCTGGTTGATGTTTTAAAGGAAAACGGCATAGACGTTGATGTTCCTGAAGGGCAAGTTTGTTGTGGCTCACCATTATTAAGAACCGGTCAAACTGACATAGTACAAGACCTTGTTGATAAAAATAAAGAAGTTTTCAAAGATTATGATACTATCATTACAATTTGTTCCGGTTGTGGAGCTACACTCAAAAATAACCATCCTGAATTCGGTTCCAAATTACATGTCATGGATATCAGTGAATTTTTAGTGGATAAACTGGATACAAGTAAATTAAAGGATGTGGACATGACTGTTACCTACCATGACCCATGCCATTTGGGCAGAGGACAAAGCATAAAAGATGCTCCTCGCGATATCATTGAAATGATTCCAGGCATTACATTTAACGAAATGAAATACCCATGTCAATGTTGTGGAGCTGGCGGAGGAATAAAATCAGGAAAACCTGAAATTGCATTAGATTTGGCCAAATCAAAAGCAGAAATGATTAAGGAAACTGATGCTGATGCAGTAATTACAATTTGTCCATTTTGTGAATTGAATATTCGGGACGGATTAGACGCAATCGGTTGTGAAGACATCAAAGTGATGCATTTACTTGAGTTATTAACAAAAGCTTATGAATAATTACTTGGAAGTTGATTAATATGGGAGATACTGCTGTAAGTGAACAAAAGGTTGTAGAAACAGGTACAATCAATTCAACAGAAAATAAAGAAGATAGTAAAGCAGAATCCAAATCAACCTCCACTAAAAAATCCAAAGCAAGAACCCAATCCAGAGGAAAAGCAAGAGCAAAGCTCATTCGTGAAACCGAAGAAAAAGAGGTAAGTCAGTTTAAAGAAAATATTTACATCGTTTTTGTAGAATGTGAAACTCCCGGAAACATTGGTTTTCTTGCAAGAACTATGGCAAACTTTGGATTGAAAAATTTAATACTTATTAACCCTCCAAAATTAACTAATGATGCTTATTATCAAGCTACACATGGAAAATACATTGTTGAAAATGCAAAAGTCTATAAAACATTGGATGAGTTCTATCAATCACAAAGAATAGATTTTAAAGTTGCTTCAACAGGAATGGCTGGAGGAAGTTACAATCTAGCCAGAATCCCTATAAAACCTGAAGAATTGGGAAAGTCATTGAATGCATCGAACAAGATTGCAATTCTATTCGGAAGGGAAGGAGATGGACTATCAAATAAAGAAATTAACGACTGTGACATATGTGTATCCATTCCAACAGATCCAACTTACCCAATAATGAATATTTCCCATGCTGCGGCAATAATATTTTATGAATTATTTAAAAATAAACATGAATTTGGTGTTGAAGGCTTGAATGAAAGCAATGCTGTTGAAAAGGATTTGTTGCTAAATGACATGAAAGAACTAATAGATTATCTGGACATTCCAGAGCATAAAAAGAAAAATGGCTTGAAAACATTCAATAACATAATTTCAAGAGCATTTATAACTAGCAGAGAAGCACATACCTTTAAAGGAATATTAAGAAGATTAAAAAATAAACTTGGTGAACAATGAGAAGGCCTAGATTTGTGGATATTAGTATTTTTATTCTTAAATACATATTCAACTGGAGATGATTGCAGAGATTACTAAAAAATCAAATGCCTATAAAAAATTCATTGACAAAATGCTTTTTGAAAATGATGAAATCGTCATTATACCAAATGCCATTAATGTCAATAAGAAAATAGAATCCGAAGGTTCTGAATTCTTACCTTCCGATATTATTAAGGATGTTGTTAAACGCTGTGATGACATTGTAATTATGAATTCATGTTTATGCAGAAGTTCAAACGATTGTGAAGATTATCCTAAGGATATCGGCTGCATTTTCCTTGGACCGACAGCCAACAAAATTCCAGAACATATAGGTAAAAAATCGACAGTTGATGAGGCCCTAGCACATATTGATAGAGCAGATGCTGCAGGTTTAAGCCACCTTATTGGAAGAAATAAAATCGATACAGTTTGGATGAACATACATCCAGGAGAAGGACTTTTAACAATATGTCATTGCTGCCCATGCTGCTGTTTATGGAAAGTTTATCCTAATTTGGATGATGACATAACCAATAAAGTAGAAAAACTTGATGGTATTACAGTAAAACTTCATGAAGATAACTGCAGAATGTGTAAAAAATGTTTAAAGGAAGTTTGCATGTTCCAGGCCATAAGCTTAAAAGACAACAAAATCTCAATTGATCATGACATTTGTAAGGGATGTGGCCTTTGTACAACTGCATGCAAATTTGACGCTATTACAATTGATTATGATGATGAAACTATTGATAAGGTAATTAATAGGATGGACAATTTATATAAAAAAGAATTATAATGTTTGTGTGAAAATATGGCAATTTTAAGTGATAAAACTATAAAAGAATATTTAAATGAAGGGAAAATATCTATTGAACCTCTTTTAGATGAAAAACAAATACAACCATCTTCTGTCGACATGAGATTAGGAGATGAATTCAAAGTATTTAAAGTAATTAGAAAACCTTTCATTGATCCTAAAGATGAAGAAGACATTGCTTCATACATGGAATCAACTACCGTCAAAGAGGGTGAAGCTTTCATAATACATCCTAACGAATTTGCGCTTGCAACAACCTTAGAGTATGTTAAAGTGCCGGATGATTTAGTGGCAAGAGTAGAAGGTCGTTCAAGCATGGGTCGTTTAGGTGTTACAATGCACGTTACTGCAGGTTTCATCGACCCAGGATTTGAAGGAAAAATTACATTGGAAATTTCCAACATTGGTGCAATGCCCGTTGCACTTTATCCTGGCCAAAGAGTATGTCAAATTGTATTTGAAACCATGACCACCCCATCAGAATTACCATATGGACACCCAGATAGAAAAAGCAAATATATGGGACAAACTAGTCCGGAAAGCAGTAGGGTTAAATTAGATTATGAATTGAAAAAAAGATTAGGAGATAATATTTATGAATCATGACAAAATGACAAATATCAGTGCAAAAAGAGGATTTTTATGGCCATCTTTTGAAATTTACTCAGGAGTATCCGGCTTTACAGATTATGGACCCCTTGGAGCAAGCTTAAAAAACAACATTATGCAAAAATGGAGAAAACAATATGTTTCCGGTGAAGGATTTTATGAAATCGAAGGTCCTACCGTAATGCCTAAAGAAGTTTTAAAAGCATCAGGACATGTTGATAACTTTACAGACCCAATGTGTAAATGTGAAGAATGTGGAGAAGTGTTCAGAGCAGACCACATTATCGAAGAAGTTATAGGTGAAGATGTAGAAAGCCTTGAAAATGAAGAGCTTGACCAAATCGTCATTGACAATAACATAACCTGTCCTGAATGTGGCGGTAAATTATCAAATATCTGGAATTATAACTTAATGTTTAAAACAGAAATTGGTGCTAAAGGAGATAAAGTAGGTTATATGAGACCTGAAACCGCTCAAGGAATATTCATCTTATTCAAACGTTTGGAAAGATTTTTCAGAGGGAAATTACCATTTGGAGCAGTTCAACTTGGAAAAGCATATAGGAATGAAATTTCACCAAGGCAGGGAGTCATTAGATTAAGGGAATTCACACAAGCAGAAGCAGAGATATTTTTAAACCCTAAAGACAAGACTCATCCAAAATTCAAACAGATAGAAAACGAAATTTTAACATTAAATTCTCAAGAAGTACAGGAAAACAACACAGACCCTCTAAAAATTACTGCACGTGAAGCATTGGATAAAGGCATTGTAGCCAATGAAATGCTTATTTATCAATTATATTTAGCCCGTAAATTTTTAACTGAAATTGGAATTCCAGAAGAAGTTTTAAGATTTAGACAACATTTAGCCGGAGAAATGGCTCATTATGCTCTTGATTGTTGGGACGTTGAAGTAAAAACCGACAAATACGGATGGGTTGAAATTATTGGAATTGCTGATAGAGGAGATTATGACCTAACATCCCATTCAAAATTCAGTAATGATGAACTAACAGTATTTATGGAATACGATGAACCTAAAAAAGTTCAAAAGACAATAGTGAAACCTAACTTGTCCAAATTCGGACCCATATTTAAAGGAGATTCACCTAAGGTAAAACAAGCGATTGAAGATGCAAACCCTGAAGACATTAAGGCAGCTCTTGAAAAAGATGGAAAATTCACCGTAGAATTAGATAAAGTTTATGAAGTTGATGAGGAATTGCTTATCTTTGAAGATATCGAAGAAGAACTTACAGGAGAACAAATAACTCCTCATGTAATCGAACCTTCATTTGGAATTGACCGTATAGTTTATTCTGTTTTATTGCATTCATTCTGTGAAAGCGATGACAAGGATTACTTCAAATTCAATAAGTCTGTAGCTCCAGTGCAAGTTGGAGTTTTCCCTCTTGTAAACAAAGAAGGGCCTCGTGAAATAGCTCAAAACCTTACTGAAGAATTAAGAATGAATGGATTCAGAGTTGAATACGATGCAACTGGAACTATTGGAAAAAGATATGCTAGAGCTGATGAAATAGGTATTCCTCTTGCAATTACTGTTGATTTTGATAGTCTTGAAGACAACAAAGTAACCGTAAGAGACAGGGACACAGAAGCTCAAGAAAGAATTGCTATTGATGAATTGAATGAATACCTGGAAAAATATTATAAATGAGTTTTAACTCATTTATTTCTATTTTTAAAATTTTCAAAGAGATTTACTGCCCAGTTAATTGCATCTTCATTTTTTGATGTCAATAACCTATTCTGATCGAAATAACCATCTTCCTTAAATAACCCCAATACCATAACCTCATCAGTGATTATAAGTAAAAAATTTTTATTTTGACTAAAAGAAGATAAATTTTCAATTTTTGATTCATTTTCAAAAATATTGAGAATATTATCACTAACAATAACTTCAACATCAATTTTATTTTCAATCAATCCATCCAATTGCCTATTAAAATTTTCATAATAAAATGGCAAAATACATTTTACCTCATTTGCCTGATTTAAAATCTGCTCAATATAGTTATAGATTCTATATGCCTCAATGTCTCTTGACTCAATCAAATTAGCCTGACCAATAAGATATAGCTCAGCCACAGATTCATTGGGAATCACACCAACCAAATGTTTGTCTAAAATATTGAAAAATTTATTTAAAGTGTTAATGATTTCATTTAACTCCAAAATAGTTTCTATTTTTAATCTCATACAGTTAGATAAATAATATTTGCTGGATTCTCTGTAAATGTATCCCTTTAATTCTAATTTATGCATTGTGCTTGATACAGAACTATAACTTAATCCTGTATCAGCTGTCAAATCTTTCATGCTTTTTGGATGTTCGTATAAAGTCGCCAATACTTTTAACCTTGACAAGGAGTTTGTTAAATGCTTTACTTCTTCTGAAATGGATTCATAATCCTCTAAATAATATTTGTTTTCAATCACAGTAAGACCACCTATTAGTATTACGTATCATATTATTTTTATTACTTAAAATATAAAATCTCTTGAAGTGAACAAATGCAGAAAGTAACACTTCCAAAAACTTTATAACAATTATAAATTTCAGATATTTTTTTAAAATAGAACAAACAAAATTATAATCAAATAAAAATATACAATGGGATAAATATGATAGATACACATATACATGCAGATTCAAGAAGCGTAGAAGACTTTAGAGAAATGTATATTGCAGGAATTGATACTGCAATCACTTGCAGCTACTACCCTTACAAAATAGAACATGAACTCATTTTATTAAACCATTTGAATAGGATTTTAGAACTGGACACCTCAAGAGCAAAACAGCACGGCCTTGATTTGAAAGTCGCATTGGGAATTCACCCAACAAATTCAGACATAAATCCGGAAAAGATATTTGAAAATTTATACCGTTGGATTGACAGCAATCAAATAATAGCCATTGGAGAAATAGGCCTTGAAGACCTAACAGAAAATGAATTGAACATATTTAAAAAACAATTAGACATTGCAGATGAAACCAATTCAAAAGTAATTATCCACACCCCTCGAAAAAATAAAAAGGAAGTCCTGAAAGAAATTTTAAATATTCTTCCACAACATTTAGATGAAAAACAAGCAGTTATTGACCATATTAATCCGCACGTTGTCAGTGATGCTATTGATACAGATTGTATGCTTGGCCTAACAGTTCAACCACAAAAAATGGACAAGACCGAAGCAATATCAATTTTGGATGAATATGGATTTGACAGATTCGTATTGAATAGTGACATCAGCAATAAACCTTCAGATCCCATTTCAGTTCCAAAAACCGTGCGGGAATTGCAAAAGCAAGGTTATGATAAAAGAGAAATTGATAAGGTATCTCATAAAAATGCTTTAAATTTCTTTAATATTACCCCACAACATTAAATCTTTCAAAAATAAATAATATTAATATGATTGAAAAGATACCCATTCCAATTTGCGGATTAATTCTTGCATTTTTTTCACTTGGAAATCTTTTAAATGATACTCATCCTCTTTTAAAGGTAGTTTGCGGCATAATAGGCATCATATTACTGATTTTAATTTTATCCAAATTAGCATTATATCCTGAAAAGATAAAAGAGGATTTCAAAAATCCAATTATTGCAAGTAATTCAGGTACATTTTCAATGAGTTTAATGATTTTATCTACATATGCCTCACCATTTATGCCCAGTATTGCATATGGTATTTGGATATTAGGTGTGGCTTTGCATATTTTACTAATTGTCTACTTCACCCACCATTTTATTATACGTGATTTTAATATTTCAACAGTCTATCCTAGCTACTGGATAGTGTTTGTAGGAATCACAATGGGAGCAATTACTGCACATGCCCACAATCTTGATGAACTAGGTTTCATTTTCTTTTTGGTAGGATTTATTGGAATGCTTTTTACATTCCCTCTTGTAATATACAGGTATATTAATTATAAAGATATTCCCAATGCCAATAAACCACTGATATGTATTTTTACAGCAGTTTTAAGCATATTGATTGTAGGATATTTGAATTCATATAATAACATATCAATTGAATTTTTAATGATAATGTACATATTTGCATGCACATTTTACATTTTTGCACTAACAAAATTAATAGAATATAGAAATCTGGAGTTTTATCCAAGTTTTGCAGCATTTACTTTTCCATTCGTTATCAGCGGACTTGCAACAAAAGGAGTTATATCAAAAATAGGTCCAAACATCATCTTAAATAATGTTTTGAGTATAGAAACAGTCATAGCTACAGCTATTGTATTATATGTATTAATAAGATATATGAAATTTTTAAGTAGAAGTTAATCTACTTAATTTTTATTTACCAATTTAACTTTTTTAGGAGAAACAATGATTAAATTTTTTTCTTCAGAACGTGCAAGCAATAACGCTTGAGCACCATATCTTTGCCTCATTTTTTTAATTTTATCTCCCGCAAGTCTGAAATTAGCCGGGCTTTCTCTTTCCAAGAAAGACAAATCTAAAATGACAGGATTTTTTTCCTCAATTACCTGATCAACAACATAGTTAACATCATCAATAGATTTTGGTCTGATAAGAGCAATCTCATAAAATGATTGTTCCGGAGTGATTACATAATCAAAGTCATCATATACTGGAGTTGATTGAGGCATAACATCCTGATAAGAATTATAACTTCTATTAGGATTATAATTTGGATTAGGATTAGGATTAGTATTAGGATTAGGATTGTAATTCGGATTATGATTAGGGTTATAATTTACATTAGGATCATAATCTTGCATAGGAACATCATCCTGAGGATGATTGTTTGAGGAACCTTGAAAATTGGTAACCTCAGATTTAATTGTTGCACCAAATTCGCGAAATACATCAGTGAGACTAGTGCCGTCATTTTCCTTTTTTTCAGATGGTTCTGATTCTTCAAATCCCAAACTTCTTTTTAAATTGTCAGTAAAACCCATTTTAACTACTCCTCTAAGTATTCAAAAATAGCATCTAATAGTTTAGAAGCCCCATTATTATAAACATCTTCAGCAGGCAATCCGAATTCGGATTCGAATGAACCGAGTGTCATGCCATCATCAGCATTTTTAAGATTGATTGATAATCCAACAACTTTTGTTGGTTCAACAGCCTCAATAGCCCTAATTTCTTCTTCAATTCCTTTTGGTTCTCTGTAAGGGTGATTTGGCCTATGTCCTACAATGACTGCATCCGGAGCACATCCAATCAATATTGCCGCAGACAATCCTCTTGGATGAGGGTTTCCATCTTCAGTCAAACTGGATTGACCTTCAACAAAAATTATATCAGGGTTTTTATTTTCTTCCACATATTTAATTGCAGATAAAACAGCTGCTGGAACATCCATTGCAGATAAGCTTCCAGCTCTAAAATTAAAATCAGTTGGTTCTTCCAAGCCCATTTCATCAGTTGATATTATTGCAGGAGTTAAATTTCTTTCAAAACAAGATATGCCTAATTGTTTAGTAGTGGTTCTTTTTCCACATTCCTGAGAAGTTCCTCCAACAAAAATAACTGGAGCCTTAGGAGTGTAAGAAATTTTCGGTAAAACTTCACAAGATTTTTCAGGAGCAATTCCAGCTATCTTTTCAACAACATCTAATCTAGGACCAATTTCCTTTATAACAACATCTTTTGAATCAGCAAATTTCTTTAAAGATGCATTATCACTTACTGATAAAGATCTAAAAGAAGTTATTACATTCAATCCTGCATCGATAGCTTGAACAGCATATTTTAAAGCTGAACCTTCAGCACCAATTGGTAACATTATCACAAGAGATTTTGCATCAGGCGCTTGTTTTAAACATTCATCAAGACTTCCTGAAACAACATGCCCACAAAACTCCTTTCCTTGTTTTTCAACATTATCATCAATGAATCCAATTGCATTTACTCCTTCAAGGTTGGAGAATTTTTCTCCTCCACCTCCACAACCAACAACAACAAATGGATTTAAATCTTGAATTTCTTTAACTGATTTTACTGAATACAACAATCTCACCCCTATAACTTATAATTTATAATTATCCCTGTAATTTATTATCCTACTATTTTTAAAAAAAAATCATAAAAATAATATTATATTATTAAATATAATTTTTCATATTAATAAATGTAAATGTTTTAAGGAGAATGATTAATATATAATAGTATTACTAAAAAAAATTAAGGAGATAATTGGATGAGAAAACCATATGTGATTTTAATTGGAAGTGCATCTGGAATTGGAAAATCAACAATAGCTGCAGAATTGGCTAAACAATTAAACATTAAACATTTAATCGAAAGTGATTTCATCAGAGCAGTTGTTCGTGGAATTATTGGAAAAGAATACGCACCAGCACTTCATAGCTCATCTTATGATGCATATAAAAATTTAAGAAATAAGGCTCGCTTTGAAAATTACGATGATCTGGTATCAGCAGGATTTGATGAACATGCATCATATGTAATTCCCGCACTTGAAAAGATAATACAAAGAGCCATTACAGATTATGATGATATTGTTATTGAAGGAGTTCATTTAGTTCCTGGATTAATTGATATTGAACAGTTTAAGGAATATGCAAACATTTACTTTTTTGTATTGAGTTCTGATGAAGACTCCCACAAAGGGAGATTCGTTAAAAGAGCAGTTCAAATACATCGGGGCGGAAAACAATTGGATTATTTTAAAGAAAATAGAATCATTCATGATCACCTCTTAGAACAAGCGGAAAAAAATGACGTTGTGGTTATCAATACGGAAACCATTGAAAAATCCATGGACAGTATTTTATCAGTGATAAATAAAGCATGCACTACAATAAAATTAACCAATAGTGTTGATGAACTGGAAGACATTATAAATATCATTATCAAAGAAAACAACGGTTCCATTGAAAAGATTACATACAACATTTCCGGATTTAAAGAGCCTCTTGTTAGAAATATAAATATTTCAGACACAAAATCAGCAGACAGATTCATCAGAAATATCAATGAAAATAAAGATAAAAAGGAATATTTAAGTAAATTATATGATTTATCAGATTATAGAACTACGGTTATTTGTGCTTCAAATCAGGAAAAAATAGAAAAGATAATAAACGAATTAACATCAAAAGGATATGTTTTAAATGAATGAAGAAGAACTTAATGAAATGATTATTAAATGTCCTGCATGCGGTATTGAAAATGTTGCTAAATCTATTATGAAAGAGATTGAAATACCTCATTTCGGCAAAGTTTTAGAAACAACAATACAATGCCCATCCTGCGGATTTAAACATAGTGACATCATAGCTTTAGAGCAGAATGACCCTGCAAAATATGTTATTGAAATAAATAAAAATACATTATCAACAAGAGTTGTGAGATCCCAATCTGCAACCGTTTCCATACCTGAAGTTGGTGTCAAAGTGGAACCTGGGCCAAAATCAGAGGGATATGTTACAAATATTGAAGGAATGCTGACACGTTTTGAAAGTGCAGTTAAAAAGGCATTGAATTTATTTGATGATGAAAAATCACAAAACAATGCAAAAAACACGCTAAACCACATTCATGAGTTAAAAAAAGGAAACGGAACTGCTACATTAATTATTCTAGATCCATTTGGTCAAAGTAATATTGTAAGTGAAAATGTAGAAATATTAGAAATTCCCGATGAGGAATTGCATAATTTAAAAACAGGTTTCAGCCATATTGAAGATAAATAAGAAGAAGATTATTCTTCTTCAGTTTCTTCATCATCATTTGCTGAAAAATCAGTGAATGAGTCTTCTTCTATAACATCTTTTAATTTTAAAGTTTTTTGAACATCCATAGCTAATGCATTACAATCTGCTTTGATAGCTTCTAAATGTAATAAAATTCTTTCTTTTTCTTG
>ONUN01000075.1 GCA_900320955.1 uncultured Methanobrevibacter sp.
TCGATTTTCAGCACTAAAACTCTGATACAGAATTTATTATTTGATAATTATAAAATTTTTGGAAACAGTTCAAAAGTTAGAGAAATATCAGCGTTTTAATGATTTCTAGATTTTTTCTACATATTTTTTTCAAATTCTTTTCTTCTAGCAATTTTTTCACGAACTTTTTTCTCATCATATCCCATTGCCCAAATTCTAAAAGAAATTAAAACTTCAGTGCTTGTAAATTCATAAGCAACCTTCTCATCATTGTATTTTATTTCGTTTTCGGATTCTAAATAATTTATATATTCATCAAATAAATCTTTTTCAGCTTCTGTTAAATTTAAATCAGATTTTTTAAACCAGTAATCTCCATCAAATCTATTTTTACAATCCTCAGCAATTTTATTTAAAATTGAAAAACAGGTTTCATTCATAAATTCAGTTTCATCTAATTTCACCAAATCCAAGAATCTTTCATCAATATAACCCTCTGACATTGCATCAAATATATTGTCAAATTTATTACGATTATGATAATAATTTAATCCACACCTATTCATCACGGCAGGATGTCCGCATGATAGATCAACAAGAAAATCAATAGTTTCATCATCAACTTCCATATAATATTCAAAACCATTAATAAAAAATTGTTTAACTTCACCATCACTTAATCTTTTAACTTCCACTATAGTAAATAAATTATAAACATCCCCTAAATCAGCAATAACATTTTTTGGAAGCACCAATGTAATTATAATGGGAATTTCAGAATTTTCTAATTTAATTATAAACTTATTAAACCACTCTTTAAAATCACTTATGTCTTCTAAATTTTCCAATATGTTTATTGTATCAATTTCAATATAAATTCCTTGATTAATATTTTTATATAAATATTCTAAAAATTCTGCAAAGTGTTCTGCTAAATAGGGTTTAAATTCCTGATTAAACCGAGTAATACCACAATGAATTTCATCTATTTTGTCATCAAGTTCTTCAATGATTTTTGTATAAATAGGATTTTCACCATAATTTTTATGGTGAAGTTCATTTAATAATTTAGAGCTGATTTCACAAACTATGCTCTCCGGATTGTTTATTTCTATTTTATTAAATGTTGTGGAGCAACATAGGTAATCAAAGTTATTTTTAACCAGTTCTGTGAAATAGTTTGAAAATGAAGATTTGCCCATTCTATTTTGGCCAGTAATTAAAAAATAATACTTCATTTTTTCATTTTTCAATTCATCACAAAATTTTGAGATTAAATCCTCTCGGCCAACAAAATCTCGTGTATCACATGCTACACCATATCTGCCATTGAATGGAGTATAATAACTTGTCATATTTATAACTTTTATTAACAAGATTAATATAAATTATTATATTGTACATTGAATAAAGTGTATTATTTAATAGATTGATTTTCAAAACTTTCTGTTAATGTTACTGCATTTATAACAAATTAAAATAAAAATAATACATTAACATCAATGATTTAATAGGGAACAATATTAAAATAATGATTTACCACTCTCTTAGATGTGTGATAATATGTCCAATAAATTAGAGTTAAGAAAACAAATAATAGATTATCTTTGTGGTGAGGATGATATTTCCCAAAGGTTTTTAAAATTACTGGCAGCCGGGGGAATGGGTAAAGAAGATGGATTAATCATTAAAGATAGATTAATGGAACATTTAAATGGAATATCTGATCTTGATTTGTGGTTCAGTGAGTATTATTTTTACCAATATAGGTGGTGTCATGGTTTAGTCAAATCCATTGACATTCGTGCTTTTGAAGGATTAGAAGCAGCAAAAAATTTCGTAGAACCAACTCCTGACGGATTATATACAATGGATGATTATCCAAGGGAAGAATTAAAGGAGTATAGAAATTCTGATGAGTATTTGGAATTAATATCTAAACAATTTCCGCAAACTGTAGAAGAAGCAGTTGAAGAAATAGTAAGCATTATGGATGAAAAACAAATAAAAAATGCTTTAAACAGTTCAAAACAAGAATTTATATTGGATAATCATTTTGGCATGGGATTATTCATTAGGAATAATTATGGAGTAAATAATAAAAAAGGCATTAATTTAAGAGCCGATATTGCTAGAAAAGGAGGTCCAACTTTTCCTGGAGATTCCATATCAGGTTATCTTGTTGGAGAAGTTTGGGAGTATGTGAATTCTAATTTTTAAATTTAGAAAATAATAATTATCCTCATAAGATATAAAAAAATGTTATTTATCACTAGCCTTAAAATAATATTAAAAATTAAATCATTTCTTTATTTTTAAAATATAAACCTTTTGAGAAATCAAATTCAGTCGTTTATCAAAATTTTGAATTAAAACATGTGTTGCAACATTCCTCTCCACAATATTATACTTTTTAACACCTTTTTTAAGATAAATCTTAATTTTATCATCTTTAAGATTGACTTTATATGCATTTGACAAAATATATTTAGGGTCTAAATTAGGTTTGTTTATAATATAGAAATTTGTTAATTCATCTACACTATGGCAGAAATATTTAAACTCAAGATACTTCCATTTGTTCTGTTTCCAAAGTTTAAGCGTGAAATTTCTTCTTTCTTTTTCATTTAACTTTTCTAAAATGACACTATTAATTATTTTATCATCACATAAAGGCCCTGTATGGGGGTCGCCCACACTTAAATAATCAATAGGATATAAAATAACAAAGAAATTATATTTTAGGCCTAAATTATCATAACATTCCTGTAATTTTGAAACAATAATTTCTTTTATGTATTGTAATTCATCTTCAAAAATTGAATCATATTCAAAAATAAATTCATATTTTTTATTGAACGAATTAGGAAATTTAACTATATGAAAATCTATTAATGGATGGAATTTAAGGATTAATTCAGATAAAATATAATCTTTAATAATCTTTGATTTATCTACATTTTTAATTTTATTCTCATTATCCTGATAATTTCCCATATGTTGCATATGTAAAGCATCCTCAACATCTAATAAATCTCTTTTAAATAATGTTTTTAGTTCCTGGCCAAGCTCAATATATGTGTCTTGATAGTTTTCATGCCCACCAAAGTTTAAAACATGACCGCTTTCAAAAGCAAGACTTAATCTCCAATTGCAACCATCAAATACTACCTTACTGTTATTTATAACATTATATGCATATTCAATTGAATTCCACTTATAAACACCATATTTTTCTATCAAAGAGATAATTTTTTCAATATCACTGTCATTTAATCTATTTCCCTCATGAAAACTAACCAATTCTTTTTTATTTAAATCCATATGAAAATTATTTTTAACAATTTTAAACAATGCCCCGCATTCTTTAGAATAGTCTATTCTCTTTAAAATTAGTTCTTTGCCTGTGGCTTTATCAAAAATCCCCTCTTCTGAAATGTCATAATGATATCCTGTAACTAATGATTTTAAACTATCTAAATTAAAAACATCTATGCCAACTAATCTTTTTAAAACATTATTGAAATCAATTAATTCTCTTGGAAATTCATTATAAATGCTAATATAGTCATATTCTTTATTATTGTAATCAACCCTAATAGTATAAAAAACCATTTCTTAAATCATAATTTATACTATTTTTCTCACACCATTTTTTCAGATTGTTAAAATGCAGGTTTATTTCATTTATATTAATATCGGCTAGTGGGAATACTTCTTCGGTGTAGTAACCATGAATCTTTTTGAATGCATTTCTATTTTCAGCATTTAACATACTCCTAATTGAATGTTCATAAATTTTTTTCTCTTCAAAATATGCATTTTTAGCTTCAAAATCAATTATAAATTCATAAGTTTCATATGGATAATCGTATTCCGCAAAATTAAACCAGGAATGTATAGAAATTTTTCGAATGAAAATACCTCCTAATTCTCTTTCAACAATATCTTTAAATTCTTCATCGGTGATTGTTTCAATATTTTGTGAGATATATTGAATTGCAGTATCATCAAATTCTGCAAAATACTCAGGATTTTTTTCTAAAGATATGTCATTGATTTCCATTTATAACACCATATAACAGTTCTTTAATAATTATTGAATGCTTTTATTAACTATTGATTTAATATTCCTCTTTTAAATACTGTTAAATAAGAATAACCTCAAAAATATTGTATAAATCCAAATATGCCCATTAAATTATCTTAATCTTATTTTAAATGTCTTGCATGGACAATTTATCCGATATTATATATTATTGTTAATTCGTGTATAAATCTTTTTAATATATAAAAATTATAGTAGTTATTGATAGTGATGAAAAAGATCTTGATTATTTTAATTGCAATACTAATATTCACTAGCTGTGTTCATGCCCAAGACAATACAACTGTTGAAATAAATGGAGTAAGTTTTGAAATTCCAGAAAAATATCAAGGAGGACATACATATAAAAATGGTTATAGTGCAGATTATTTTCATTTAACCTGCATTGATGAGAATATAGCGAAATCCATTGGTTTGTGGGCCTGTGAGAAAGATTATGAGGAAAATTTAACTATATCAAATCATCCGGTGAAATTTTACTATCAATATAATCCCCCTTCCAAAGACAATTATTCTCATGCATATTTTGCTTCTGGAAATTCCATCTATGAAATTAGTTGGTTAGGCAATAATATCACACCAGATATTGAAAAATTAATTAAAAACACGCCTCCATCTAAAATAAATGAAGATAAATTTTATTCCATATTAGATGAATCTATTAAGACATATAAGATTATTAAAAGTCAGCAAGATGAATGGGATGCTGAATATAATTATTTGGAAGCGAAGTATCATGATTCATTATCAAAAAATCCAGATGATAGGCGAACAAAAGAACTTTTAATAACCTTAATGAATAGTTAAAGTTTATGAGTAGCAAGAATATCCTATTTAGATTGGAAATTGATTACCAAAACTATCCTGAATTATAAAACTTTTGAAAATCGTGATTATTACTTATTTTATATAAATAGGATAATAAAAAAGATAATAAAGTCATATTGGAAGCTAACACCAATTTAATGATTTCTAAAGCGTTTTTTGATTTTGTACATTTGACTTTTTGTGTCGTGAATTCTTGTTGAAATGTTTACAGAAATTCCAAAAAATCCAAGGCTTTAGGACACAATTTTTTCTCAAAAAACTGAACAGTTTAACAATGAAATCGAATAGAAATGTTTATATAGACATAATGATAAACTATACATTGGCCATTACCAACTGAAAGCAATTTTACGAACTGGGAGCAATTTTCACAGTCGTACAACTTTTTTTGGCAAGGCCTTAAAATCAAATTTAGAGAGGTACAATATCAAGAAATCATTGAGAAAAAAACAGATTATGAAAAAAAGGATTATATTATGAATAACGAGCTAAATATTATTTTTTAATATAATCCTAAGGTCAGTCGAGAAAAATAAGAATAGTTAAACATAGCCTCGATTTTTCAAAACTTAACCCAATATCTAGTTTATTTTAAGAAATATATAAAGATTATTCAAAATATTCGGTAAATGATGGAAATATTAATTTGCTCCAATACTGTTTTTATTTTTCATAGACTTCAAACAAGAGTGAAAGACTGTTGATTAAACAAACCCCATAATATGGGAAAAAATAGGAGAAAAAATCATGATAGAAAAGGAAATAGATGGAGTAACATATGTTGTAGTCCCAAAGAAACTGTGGGATAGAATGTGGGAAATTTTAGACAGAATTGATGAGATAGTGAATAAATATGACCAACATAGCTGAACTGCCCACAAAAGATACAATAACCCTTATCATCAACAAAAAGAATCCGGATAAGGTCACATATGTATTCAAAAACAGGTACGGCAATAAGATTGGAGAATATGAAAACAGATCTCCTGCCACATTATCCCCACAGAGCAATGTCGCAAGGCAATACAAACAGCTCATGGATCCAAAAGGCAAAGAACCAAAAAATATCAACAGCCAATTTTTAGAACTGAAACAATTGCTGCAGCTCAACTATGAAAATGAACTGTCAATTATCGAGCAGGAAATAGCTGACAGAAAGCAAGCTGAAAAAGAAAAGGATATCGCCAAATCAAAGGAATCTATCACCAAACTTCAATCACTAGACTACCCTTTGATTTATATTGGAAGCATTGTTGAATGGTTTACAGCAGGTGAGAGGAACAACATACTTTATGCGTTTACCGTATATATGCGGGACAGGTTATTCTAAAAAATCCCGTGTCAGTGATATGTCTGGGTGAGGCCAGCAGCGGCAAATCCCATATCCAGGAAACAGCATTAAGACTGATTCCAGAAAAATTCATTGTCAATGAAAAGAAAATCACTGAAGCAGCCCTGTTCAACCGTGCCAAAACAGACAAATATTTCTATGACGGCAAAATCGTCAATTACGGAGACATGGGTGGAATCAATGACCATGACTTTATGGAGGAGTCCAAAAACTTAATGAAGGAACTGCAGTCAGACGGCTTTCTAAACAAGCCGTTGAGCATACCTGACGGTGAAGGAGGATGGGAAGTCAGGGATTTGAAACTCATGGGCAGGCCCTGCCTGACATATACTACAGTACCCAACCACAATTTCGATGAACAGGAAATGAGCAGAAGCATCTTCATCACGCCAAGAATGGATAACAAGGAAATATTCAACCACAGAAACAGGTTATTGGAATTCAAGCATGGCAAAAGCTACAATACCTTAAAAAAATATGAAAAAGATGCTGAACTGGTACCATGCATGCTGCTGCACCTTAAAAAAATCTTTGAAGACATTGTAATAATAAATCCATATGTTTACTTTGTCATCAACTTCCTGAAGGATTCCGCTTTCTATAAAATGGATTTCGACAAGTTCAACGGCATACTGAAAACCATAACTGCCCTGAATTACTATAACCATGAAGTCCATGACATTAATGGTAAAAGAGTAATCCTGACCAATATTGCAGACGTTCAGCAGTTCATGAGCTTGCTTAAACCATACAAGGAAAGCATTTCTGCAAACCTTGCTCCCAAAGCCGTTGAGGTCTTAAATGATATCAGAAACAATATCGACGAATGGAGGATGAATAATGATAGGGAATTATTGGATACTGGAATTACAACCAACCAATACTTTGCACTGCAAAATCTCGGATTAAGCAAGGATTCCGTTAAGAAATATATGTATCAATTGGCAAATCAAGGGTTTCTCGAGAAAACCAGCCGTTTCGGCAACTCCAACGTATATGACTTGGCCAAAAGTGAAGTTACATACATCAACTATGATTTAAAGCACATCGACGAATCTGTATATGATGATATCCGGCATGAGATTGGCGAATGGGTTGTAGACATTATGAAGGAGGACAAGTTTGTTGAGGGCTTAAGCATTATGAACTTTGACAGTGAGGTGGAAAAGCCGAGCTGGGCAAAAACTAAAAAGACTAAAAAGACTTTTAGAAAAGTCTTTGAAAAGCCGTTATAGAAAAACTGTTTGAAATCG
Source organism: uncultured Methanobrevibacter sp. (assembly GCA_900320955.1). Lineage (GTDB taxonomy): Archaea > Methanobacteriota > Methanobacteria > Methanobacteriales > Methanobacteriaceae > Methanocatella. Next base: position 7,520 of record ONUN01000075.1, read on the forward strand.
TTCTTTAGTTGATTGAAGCATTGCCCAAGGTTTTCTATAGGGTTTGTTAAACCTTGAAAACTAAAAAGACCATGATTTTCCAACCCAAGTGAGGGGAACTTCAAAGGTTCCTCCCACATGCTACAGAAAGCGTGGTCTTTTTAAATTATGTTTTGCTGAAACTCCATAAGAACTGTTATTTTTATTGTTTAAGGATTATGAACGCTTTCTTAAAAAGACCATTGAAAAAGTCTTTGCGGTCTTTTTGGTCTTTAAGATTAGTGATGTGATGTTAATGAAGTCTATAAGACAGCAGATAATCGAAGCCAAAAGGGAAAAGACAGAAAGGGAGAAGGAAATGTGGTTTGTAGATTACTGCAACAACTGCAAAACTGGATTGGCTTTTAAAAATGATGTGCCCTGCCATCATCCATATTATTGTTGGCATGAAGGTGAACCGGCTATTGTTCAAACAGGCATTGTTAGAATAGATGAGTTTCGAAGATTAAATGGATACATCACAGCACATATGTATGTTGAATACAAGCAATTGAGAAGAAGGCAACGTCAATTGGTTTGGAAAGGAAGGAATGAATTGTTAAAAAGTTAATATTTGTGTCAATGTTCCGGGCTAGTTTTTTTAAGAATTGCTTCTTTGAACATAGTGATTTTTTCAAAAATTGAATGCCCATATTTTCGTGAACCCGGCCCTATTCCTTCCATATGGGAAAAATCTATTTGATAAAAAATCTGTAGAAACTTACCTAATTATATAAACCTTTATTTAATGGTAGATTCAAGTTTAAATAATAAATATTTATTAATTTAATTAACTAAGTGTAAAAATTCAAAAATTTTTATTAAAACAACTTTAAATTAACTGTATTAAATATTTAGCTTGTTACATACTGCCAATAGTAGAATTAGTGTTTTAAATGTTTTATTAATAACATGCAGAATGTGAAACATTATTCATATTTTCTTATGAATATATCATCAAATTCTTCAGTTGCATCAGGATTATGATGCAAATTATGGGAATTTTCAAAAAGTAGCTATTAGAAATCAGACGTAATTCTGAATCATCAAATAGATAATCTTCAACACTGCCACATAGCTACCTCAGTTGCGATTAATAGATAATGTTAAAAAAGTTGGATATGGCAATCCCAGACACTCTTGAAATTCTTTAAGGAATTTAGGTTTTAGTGATATGAATCCTAAATTATTATATATTCAAAATTACATTAAAAATAAATAATTCTGCAGGTTATGTTCCATTTCAGATAGAATTCACTATTATAAAAGAATTGTAGACGGATATTTGCCATCTAAAACTTATGATATTAATTAGCCCAGCCAAAAAAGAATGTTTTTAACTCTTATATATCTAGTTAAATAAAATGATATTCATGGTAAAATGTAATAAATGTAATGCTGAGATATCTAATACTGATGCAAAATTTTGTGATAACTGTGGAGAATATTTAAATTTAATGAGTAAAGAAATAAAATTCACTGGAAAAATTCATAATAAAGAATTAAAAGAATTTAGAAAAACATTAATTGCTGCAGTAAAATCCATGCAAAATCATTCAATAGATTCAAAATGGTATTATGAAATAATCCTGCATTATTTATATAAATTTACTAATATTGAAAAAATTTTCAAAAGTCAGGAGATGAATTTTTTAGATATTGGGCATATATTATCACAATTAGAAAATTGTCCAAATAATCTAATTTTAAATGAATTTTTATTGAAAGTTAATGAATTCTATAGTTTACAGAAAGATTCATACAACAAGGAATTAATGAATATTATACTCTATACCAATGTTAATCCTAAATTAAAAGATGAAAATAAATTTAAAACATTGCTAAGTAATTTTAATTTAGAATTATTCGAGTATAGTAATTATAATTTTAAAGAAGATAATGAAGAGAATATTAATTTTAATTCAAAATATTTGATGTTTAAATATTCTGGAAAAACTCGAGATTCTGATTTATTAAAATCTCAAGCGCTTAAAGAAATTTATTCGTTTTTTGGATATTTAACTTATATTAATAAGTTTAATATGTACACTACAAATGATCATATTAATGATTTGAGTTTAGATAATGCTATTTCTGATTTAAAGTGCAATTCACTAATAGTTACTAATTCAAATAATGAAATTTTACGGTTTGGCGTTCAAAATGATATAATTATGTCATCAAAAACACTAAAAAAATCAAAAATGAATAAATTAAAATCACCTGAATTAATCAAAAAGTTCAATGATCCAAATAAAAAGAAAATAACAAACAATATTAAAAAATACTTATATTTATATTATTTAGCATCGAAAGAACATAGTTTGGAAAACTCCTTTTTTAAATTTTGGTCTTTAAGTGAAAACATGATAAAAGAAATGGGTGAGAAAATGAATGATTTTAAATTAAAAAAAGTCATGGAAAATATTTTAAAAGCTAATTCTTATCCTAAATATCTTATTAACCGAGTTGATATTTTACACAGTAAACGAAATGACTTTGTACATGAAACAATGCATGGTGAAATAACACAATATGACCAAACCTTAGTAAAAGTTATTGCTGAGCGATTAATAGAATTTTTCATTGAATATCTAAATGATGTAAACTATTTTAGAGAATATTGGACTCTTCTAAATTATTTTTTCATGACCACTGATGAAAAAAAGAGATTAATCGAATTAATTGAGTTAACATTACCTAATTATAGTTTTTCATTAAGATTTTATTCAGAATAAATTAAATAATATCTAAAGAGCATTTCATTTAATTAAAATAGAAAAGTTTACTATAGTATGAACTAATAATTATAATCTTGCTTTAAAAAATTAATTAATCTTATAAAATAGCTTACATAATATAATTTAAGCAAATAAGATTCCCAATATTTATATCACATTAATTGCTCAAATCACCTTTTTAATTCACAAGCATATTCCATTAAATTAATTTTATGAGCAATATTATTTTCCCCATAATTATCTAAAATCAAACCATAATCAGAAAAACTTTTAATTTTATCATCAAACTCCATTAAGAAGTAAATTAAAAGATCAGAAATATGTTTAACAAAATTCCTATCCTCTTGAGTTATTTCAGAAATATTCTCATGAACCAACTTGTTTCTCTTATGTCTAATTATATTTAATTTATATTTAAAAAATTTATTATTTGAATAAAATTTCAATAATTTCTCAATATTATTCATCAAAATATTATCATTCTTTTTACCATATATTTTCTTAAAAACCCTTTCATTTAATGACCAGAATTTAATAAATGAGTTTGAAAGATCTTCCTCATTATTCGCTAAGTAATAATAGTTAAAAATATTTTTAAATTCCGACAATACTTTTTTACGTTTTATATCTGCTAATACTTCAATGGACTCTGGTAAAATGGGCATATTATTAAACTTCATCAATTTTGATTTATCCAGTTTCTTAGAATAGATGATATCCGTCAAATTATGCTTATCATTTATATGAAATGAATTATCTTCATTTAATATGACCCTAGCAGAGATATCTAAATCAGAAACTTGAAAGTTGGAATTAAAAACATTTGCAAAAAATTTTTCGGATTTTACGTTAAACACATGAAGAAAAGTGATAAATCCATATAATGAGTAAATATTATTTATTGCTTCATTTTCCATTATATGAAAATTGTTTCCAGTTATTTTTGATTCTAACATTATAAATTTTGAATCAAATTTTTTCTTAGCCCTTTCCTGTTTAATTGTAAAACGAAAATCGTGGAAATTAAATATTCTTAATTTAAAAAAGTCCAATATTATTTTGAATTCTTCATTATCTATGAATTTAGAATCAATATTTGTATAAAATATGAATTTTTTTGTCAATTTGGAGTTATTTTTTTCAATAGTGTTATTTAATTCAAATAAAAAATAGTCTAAAAAATATTCTTCTGGAACATCTTTTATCTTAATTAAAATAGGAATATAATTGCGGGATATTGTATTAAATGTTAAATTATTATTATTCAGTATTTGCCCAATATTTGTTAAAGACTGCAAGTAATCAGAAATTATCGAAATATTAAATAGCATGTCACTACTTCCAGAGAAAGTACCATCATCATTAAGCAAAGATAATGAATATAATAATATCTTTTTTAATTCTTCCTTTTTTGGATTTTCTTTATACACCACATCAATTTTGTTATTTACTCCTAAAAAATTACCGCAAATATCACAATAAATAGCTTTATTTCTTATTTCATTACCACAATTAGCACATGTTTTCATGACTAAAACCTCCAAATAAACTTAAAAAATTTCGGGAAGACCTAAATCTAGACATTCATTTCTTGTTTGTTCAAATAAATACAATCTATTGTTTTTTAATTTTAATTTAAACTCATAATTTCTAGAACATGAAAATCCTAACTTTTTTATATTATATTCATTAGTTAATTCTTCTTCAATTTTATAAATCCTCTTCATTAAATAATCACCAAACATGAGATATTGGGTAGGAATTCCATTACCTCCAATTCCTGAAAAGAAAGGAAGATATACATTACCTCCAATATCTTTTAATAGAGTGATACATTTAGATAGTTTATATTCCTCTTCACGATTATATTTAGGATTAAAATCCGTAACACTTCTAAGTTTTATTGATTCGTAAATAAACGGCCAATTATTAAATACTATTTCAGGATATTTTTTATCAACCCATTCATCATTATGCGGGTGTTTATCAATATCAATTAAAAAAGCAACCTCCCCATATGTGATAAAAAATAGTAAATAATCACTTCCCTCCATAAAATTAGAATTATTCTTAAGTTTTGAACTTAAATGTGCATGATTAATTCCATAATTATTAAATAATGTGTCAAAAGAAGTTCATTTGGAATTTTAGATAATTTTCCTTTAAGTTCTTTTGAACACACTACATAATATGATTTACCATATAATGTCCTATTTTTAAAATTCATCAACTTTAAAAATAGATTTCTATGATAATGACTGTCATTATTGATATCTTTTCTTAAATCCAATTTAACATTTTGTTGAATTTCATCAACTTTGTCTTCTATTATTTGATTAAAATCATCTATTAACATATTATAAACCTCCATTGAGTTTTGCAATAAAATTTAAAAATATTCTATTGAATATTTTTCTAGTACAGTAATTTATCATTCATGTGTTACTATTGTAACATTTACATATCCTGACAAAATTATACTTACCAAACTACCTTACCCAATATGATTAAGATTAGTTTAAGACTTCAAAAAACCATACATGATTCCTGTTAGAAATTTATATCTCCCAAATCATGTACGATAATGTTTCATGAGTTCATACATGTTCATCCATTATGGTGGTGGTTTTACTCATGATTGGAATAACATTCTATATATTATATTGATATGAAATTACTATACTATAAAATTTTCGGATAAAATGAAAGATATCAGATATATTTATATCCCATTATAGATAGATAATATAATATATTATCTAAAACCGATATTTTTCCAAGAGGTGAGAAAGATGCTCATATTAGCTACTAGTAAAATTCAAAGCAATTACCAAACCACAATACCAAAAGAAATAAGAAAAAATTATGATATCGACAATGACACAGTTGTAGAATGGGCTATCAATGAGAAAGGAAACCCTGAAATAAATTTCAGAAAAAAAAGAAGGTTTAAAGATTTAGTTGGTGCCTTTAAAACTGAAGAAAAAACTAATGCAGTAGAATTGAAAAGGAGTTTGTACGAATGAACAAAGTATTCCTGGACACTTCATTTATACTGGCCTATGTTAATTCAAATGATGATTTACATGAAAACGCTTTAAGATTAGAAGAAGGTAAAAATATATTATCACAAGACTGTTACATCAATAATAATGTGTTAAATGAAGTATTAACATTAACTGGCAGAAAAATCAACATTGACGCTGCTGAAGAAATATATTACGGTCTTATTGACAGCTTTGAAATATTAAACGAATACAATATCTTCAATTATACTGCAAAAACCTTTGATATCTTCAAAAGGATTGTTGGGCCAAACAGTAAAAAGACAAAACTAAGTTTCACCGATTCAAGCATTATCCTAACCATGAAGGAATCAAATATTTCTGATTTAGTTAGCTTTGATCAACAATTTGAAAATTTCGATGAAATTAATCTTATTGGTTTAGATTATTTATAGAACATGATTTGAACAATTAAAAGACATATTATTTATAAAACATTCAATACCCGTATCATTTTTACAATAGTTTGTTTTATTGGGAAAACTATTTAATTTAATGTTTATGATAAATCCCTAAAAAAGGAGTTCAAATATGATAAAGAATACTGCACCAAGAATTTTTTTAAGTTCAACAAGTTTAGATTTAGTTGAAGAAAGAAACTCCGCAAAGGATGCAATTCAAAAAAATTATTTTTGTATAAACATGGAAACTTGGGGAGGTTCGCCCAATCCTCCAAAAGAAAAAATAGTGGAAGAAATACAACATGCATCTGCCGTTGTCTTGATACTGGGTTTTAAATATGGATCATTAATAAAAGATGAAGAAATATCCTATACTGAATTTGAATTTAATTATGCAAAAGAAAATGAAATAGATATTTTCGCATTCATTAAGAAAGATGAAAATGGAAAATGGAATCCTGATGAAGAAAATGATGTAATTTCAAATAAACTAGAAAAATTTAAAGAAAACATTGAAGATGGGCTTACTGTTGAGTATTTCACAAATGTTGAAGAGTTAAAAGAACAGGTTTTGAACACATTAAGTAAAAATGATGATAAAATACAAAAAAATAAAGATTTCACTGATAAATTTTTTAAAGACAAATTAAAAGGTTCAATTAATGAATTAGGTCATAGATACAATCCTGAAATTAATATTGATTTAGAATTAGATTTTTTTAATGTGATGGCAAAAAATAAAGCTTTTAAAGAAAAGTTTGATATCAAATTCGTGGATTATTATTGTGAATTAAAAAGGTTGAACATTCCTCAAAATTATAAAAAAGATTTTGATAATGCTCTTGAAAATTTAAAAAATGAATACAATGAAATTTTTAAAGATATTGATTATGATTTTAATAAATTATATTATTTAATAAAAAATATTGAAGGATTTTTAGAGAAGATTTCAAATGAATTAGATGGACAAACTGATAAAAAACACAAAATTGATGTTTTAATTTATCGATCAAGAGAATATATGGACACAATATTAGGTTATTCATATAAATTACTTAAAAATCCAATTTTAATTTTAACAGGCGATGCCGGATGTGGAAAATCACATTTATTAGCAGATTTAGCATGTAAAAGAATGAATAATGAAGAGGTTACTGTTTTACAATTAGGAACCCATTTTAATTCTGATGAAAATATCGGGAAGCAAATTGTTAATGAGTTAGAATTAGATATGTCTTCTACAGAATTTTTAGAAAAATTAAATAACAAAGCCAAATATCAAAAATCTAGGATTTTAATAATAATTGATGGTTTAAATGAATGTAAAAACGGCCAACTATGGAAAAATCGGTTAAATCGATTTATTAGCGAAATAAAAAATTATAAATGGTTAGGTTTAATTGTATCCATTAGAAACACTTACATTGATTTGCTTCCTGAAGATATTATTAACAAAAATAATCATTATAATCATAGAAACTTAGGAAATAAAACTTTCGAAGGAATTAAAATCTTTTGTAATCATTATAATGTAAATTATCCTTCATTTCCACCTATAAGTCCTATATTCTCAAATCCCCTATTTTTAAAGTTATTATTTGAGAATATGGAAAAATCAAACATAAATATCATACCTCAAGATTCCTTAGATTTTTCTTCAATCATTAGAGATTATTTTAAAAATATTGAAGGAATAATTCATAGAAATCCTTCAGTACCCCTTGGATTTAATATTACAAAAATGTTTGTTGACAAAGTAATCGAACTGAAAATTAGTAATCCTAGTTCTGAATTGTTTTATGAAGATTTATTCGAAATAGGAACAAAAATATCGAATAAACTTAACATGCAAAATTTTCAAATTATTGATATTTTGATTAAAGAAGGTTTATTTTATAAAGACCGATCCGATGCCCACCCCATTCTAAAATTTTCATATGAAAAAATTGAAGATTATTTAGTTGCTGATTATTTACTGGAAAATATTAAAAAAGAGAACTTACATGATGAATTTAAAGAAGATGGGGAAATTTATAGAATAATCAGTGAAGGAGATGAAATCAATTTTTATGGTGTTTTTGAAGCATTTGCAGTATTGATTCCTGAAAAATTTGGAATTGAACTTTTTGAAATTGATTTCAGTGCCTTCAATTTAAAAAATATTATTAACGATAAATTATTTGATTGGTTTATAAACAGCCTATATTGGAGAAAACCAAAAACTATTAATGAAAATATTTTTGATTATATTCTAAATGAAATTAAAAAATCAGAACACAATTTCACATTATTTTTCGAATCAATGATACAATTATCTTCTAATCCAGAGTATATATTAAATTCAAAAAAGTTACATGAACTTCTTTTAAATTATCCTATGCCTGAACGAGACTCCTATTGGCTGCCTTGGATTGATAAACAATATCGATTAGAATATTCTGTTTATAATGTTGTTGAGTGGACGTTATTCCTAAAAAATATTAATCAAATTAACGATGACTCATTAAAATTATTAACCATTATGTTAAGTTGGTTTTTAGCATCAAATAATAAAGAACTTAGAGATAAAAGCACTTATGCCCTTATTAATATCCTAAAATACAAACCAAAAATTCTTCTTGAAATATTGGAATTATTTGAAAATTTGGATGATATGTACATTATAGAAAGATTATATGCTATCGCTTATGCTTGCGTATTAAATTATAAAAATTCAGATGATATAAAAATATTGGCGGAATATACTTATACTACAATCTTTGTAAAAAACAATTTTAAACCAAATATATTATTAAAAGATTATGGTCAAAATATTATCGATTATTCTAATTTAAAATTTAATTTAAAGTTGAATACATCTAAATTTAAATATGCTTTCCCAAAAATACCTTTTGAAAATGAAATTAATAAAATAGAAAAAAAATATTTTAGTAAACCTACTTTGAAAGGTGGATGTTACATTTTTAGTTCGATGCAAGAACATGTTGGAAATTTTGGAAGAAACGAATTTAAAAACAAAATTAAATATTGGAATCATGAATTTACATACAATGATTTAAGAAAACTTATCATTAAAAGAACTTTTGAATTTTATGATGAAAAGCTACATGGTTCCTATGATATTTCCATAGAAAAAAATAAATATAACCTAATTCACCCATATACTTACAGAATTGGCGAGAAATATCAAAGGATAGCTTTTTATGAACTATTAGATATGTTATCTACTAATTATAAAATCACTCACCCCTGGACTACTGAAGATAAACATTATCTGAAAGGTGCGTGGGAAATAGGAATTAGAAATTTTGATCCAACATTTAACTTCAAAAATAAAATAAAAACCACAGATTCTTTTTCAAATTTAATAAATTTTAACATTTCAAAAGAAAAATGGTCAGAAAGTCTTAACGGAATGCCTAAAATAGAAACTTTACTAAATCAACAAAAAATATTTAATAAAAATGATGATTGGCTATTATTGTTTGGTCAAATTAATTTAAATGATTCAAATGAACTTAACTTCAAATGTCATGAACCTACAAAAGGACTATTTCTAGAATTATGGGGATTAATTATTAAAAAAGATGAAAAGCAAGAGATTGTTGAAAAACTCAAATATGAAGAAATATCAAGGATAACCCCAGACCATGATAGTTTTTATCAAGTATTCGATAAAGAATTCTCATGGGCAAATTCTTATAGCAATTTAAAAGAGAACAATGAATTTGAAAAAATAATTTACTTTAATCATCCAATAAAAAATTCAATCCACATACCCTTTGATGAAAATTTATGGGAATTCAACAACTATTTAGAAAAAGATTTCAATAAAAATCTACTTAAACCCTCAAAATTACTTTTCGATGAAATGAATCTAGAATATGGAGATAATGATAATGTATTATATTCAAATGATACTGAACTCATGATTGATTTATCCAATGGAGACAATTTTGAATATAACCTAATTATAAATAAAAAAGAATTATTATCTTTTTTAAATAAAAATAACTTAGACATTATTTGGTTAATACATGGCTTTAAAATTACATATGAAAATTGGTCACATAATTATGATAAACAATTATATATTGAAGGAATATATTATTTGAATGCAAATTATAAGTTAGTTGGAAATTTAACATATAATCACTATGAAAATCATTATATTGCAAATAAAAAAACAAAAATAATCCATTTAAATTCCTGTAAATATGTCAAGTCTATTAAAAAAGAGAACATAAATGAAGAATTCGTGAAAGTTGATGATGCAATAAATGAAGGTTTTAAACCGTGTTCTAAATGTTTATCATATTTTAATAAATTTAACCCTGATTAAATATCAACAAACTAATAATTTCTATTAATTTAATAGGGGTCTAAAATAACGTGTAAAGAATTTAATCAGCATTATTTAAGTTTTTTAAAAAATTCGACACCATTACAATTAGGACAAGGTGGAAGAACATCATTATTATCATCAATTACTATCTCTTGATTACAATTAATACAAATATATGTTCCCACACCAGGTTTTTGACCGGATTGGAAAGTGAAATAATCTTCATCAATCTGTTTAATTAAAGAAGCACATATCTCCTCTTCATTATCATCTAATGATTCATTATTACAAACTTCAACGTATTTACTTCTTAAATCATCAATGCTTTCAAAATATTTCACCATTGATTTTAAGTTAAACTTTTGAACAATTTCAGATGGTGAATCTGCATGCATTATAGTACTATTAATGTTTCTAAATCCTTTAGCAAAACGCAGAGCATTTTTACCCTCAGAAATAAACTCCTTAACTCTTTTAACTACATCAATTTCACTATCCCAAAACTCCCAACTATAAAGAATATATTCCAAATCAGGGCTATCCCACAACCTATCTGTTTCATCCCAGTTTCTGATTTTTAAAACCATCATGTCTTCAAGTTTTTCTAAATCATTTTCATCAATTAAAGCTTCAGAAACATCCTTCCTATCATTTTCATAATTAAATCTATTATAAATGAAATCCTGACTG
>ONUN01000206.1 GCA_900320955.1 uncultured Methanobrevibacter sp.
TTAAATAATAAATAATATATAAAGAAATAGAGAGAGCATTTGAAAACTAATATCTTCAGATGCCTTTTTGTGAAATTCATCTCCGACCTTAAAGAGGTCGGAGTATTCTTTCACTATTAAGATAAATGATTAATAATCTAAAAAAGAAAAAAGAAACAAGAAAATCTATACGATTCCTTGTGCGTTCATAGCATCAACAACTTTCTTGAATCCTGCAATGTTTGCTCCTGCAACATAGTTTTTGTCCATGCCGTATTCTTCAGCAGCAGCTGCAGCATTTTCGAAAATGGTTTCCATAATGGTTTGGAGTCTACCATCAACCTCTTCAAAGGTCCAGGATAATCTTTCTGAGTTTTGTGACATTTCAAGTGCAGAAGTTGCTACTCCACCAGCGTTTGAAGCTTTACCCGGTGCGAATAATACATCATTTTCTTGTAAGAATTCGGTTGCTTCAATAGTGGTTGGCATGTTTGCTCCTTCAGCAACTGCTAAAACTCCGTTTTCAACTAATGTTTTAGCGTCTTCTAATTGCAATTCGTTTTGGGTAGCACATGGAAGAGCGATGTCACATTTAATGGTCCATACGCCTTTGCCTTCGTGGTATTCAGCACTGTCTCTAGCTTCAGCATATGCGGTTAATCTTTCTCTTCTGATTTCTTTTACTTCTTTTAATAACTCAACGTCGATTCCTTCAGGGTCGTAAATCCAACCTGTTGAATCGGAACAGGTTACAGGTTTACCACCTAATTGTTGAGCTTTTTCGATTGCATAAATTGCTACGTTACCTGCACCGGAAACTGCAATGGTTTTACCTGCAATGTCAATGTCATTAGCTTTTAACATAGCGTTAGTGAAGTATAATAATCCATATCCGGTAGCTTCGGTTCTTGCAAGGGATCCTCCGAAGGTTAATCCTTTACCAGTTAATACTCCTTCGTATAATCCTCTGATTCTTTTGTATTGACCAAATAAGAAACCGATTTCTCGGCCACCTACACCGATATCTCCAGCAGGCACATCAGTGTCTGCTCCGATGTATTTGCATAATTCAGTCATGAAAGATTGACAGAATGCCATGATTTCTCTGTCTGATTTTCCTTTAGGATCAAAGTCAGATCCACCTTTTCCTCCACCAATTGGAAGACCGGTTAAGGAGTTTTTGAAAATTTGTTCAAAACCTAAGAATTTAATAATACCGAGGTTTACAGATGGGTGGAAACGTAATCCGCCTTTGTAAGGTCCTATTGCACCGTTGAATTGTACACGGTATCCGGTATTTACTTGTACTTGTCCGTTGTCATCTACCCACGGGACACGGAATTTAAATTGTCTTTCCGGATTTGTTAATCTTTCAAGAAGTGCGTTTTTCTTAAATTCATCTTCATTTTCTTCAATTACAACCCTTAAGGATTCCAATACTTCGCGTACAGCTTGGTGGAATTCAGGTTCGGAAGGGTTTTGTTCTATAATGGTTTCTATTACTTCATCTACGTATGACAAAAAACATTCCTCCAAATTTATAATTTGAATTAATTAATATTATTAAAATAATTTTTATGAAAGCAACATATTTTAACAATATAATTAGATATTTGAATCTCATAGTATTTAAATATTTTTCAATATTTGATAAAAATATACATATATTATTCAAAAAAAATTAGATTTATCTTATACATATTATAATATATATTAAAAATATTAAGAAAATAATTAAATCTTTTTGGATATTAATTCACAATGTCTAACTAAAATTATCAATTATTGTACAAAGTCGGAATACATTTGCCACCAAAGAATTCCGAGTAGTGAAAAATTAAAATGTACAGATAATTTAACACCACCACCCAAAATAACGAACATAATCCCCAATTTCACATATAAAAATAAACAAAATAATACCAAAATGAAAAAAGCATATCTCTTTATATACAATAATTTACATAATAATCTACAGTAACATAGCAAATTTTAAATTTAATCGACAAATGGAGAAAAAAATAATGAAAATTACCAAATCCCAATATGATGAATTGAAAAACAGCTATTTATCAAAAAACAGAAGCATGCATTCATTATATATGGAAATCAATAAAGAAAATAACATTGATAAACGGTTATTCTTTAAGTTAATCAATAAAATAAGAAAAGAAGAAGGATTAAGTGATTTTTACACTCCAAAATCTAAAAGAACAATGTTTCCAGATGAAAACCCTTACGTATCAGTTTAAAAAAAAA
>ONUN01000150.1 GCA_900320955.1 uncultured Methanobrevibacter sp.
ATTCCACCAATATTTGAAAATTTAATAAATCCGTTATCATCAATATATCTTACCATTAGACCAATTTCGTCCATGTGTGCTGCTAACATAATACTAGGAGCCTTTTTTTCACCTTTTTTAGTAGCAATTAAGTTTCCCATACTGTCAGTTTCAATTTTATCAGCAACATCTTTTAATTCACGTGTAATTATTTTAGCTATTTCCTCTTCAGAACCTGATACACCAGGTGCTAAAGAAAGCTCTCTCATTAATTCCATCGTATCACCAAATTATTTTTTAAATTTAATATTATTAAATAGTTTCTATTGATTTTAAAAATCATTAAGTCCTATGAAAAATATAATTAGATACAGGTGAGAGTATGTCAAAAATTGTTAAAGTATATTTCAGCCCATCCAATACAACTAAAAAAGTAGTGGAACAGGTTGCAAGAAATTTTGATGGTGATAATGAAAGTTATGATTTGTTGAATTTCAATAGTGAAAAAGAATTTTCACAGGACAATATTGTAATTGTAGGAATGCCCGTTTTTGCAGGCAGAATTCCAAAAAGCGGCCGTGAAAGATTAGAAAAATTAAAAGGAAATGATACTAAAGCAATTGCTATTGCAAACTATGGAAATGCACATGTTACTGATGCACTACTTGAATTGGTCGATTTGCTAAAAGAAAATAATTTTGATGTGATTGCAGCTGCAACAACAATCAGCCACCATTCCATTTTTGATGGAGTTGCAGTTGGAAGGCCTGACAGTGAAGACATTGAAAAAATTGATGAATTTTCAAAAAAATGCATCGAAAAGATAGAAGATGGAAAAAGTCTTGAAAGTGAAATTCCTGGAAACAGGCCTTATGTTGATTACAAAAAATTGCCGTTTGAAATTAGCTGTGACGAATCATCATGTGCATTCTGTTATGAATGCGCTTCAATTTGTCCTGAAAAGGCAATTCCTGATGATGATCCTATTTCAACAAACTTAGACCTCTGCAGCAGATGTACTGCATGCATTAGCATTTGTGGTGAAAATGCACGTTCATTTGCAGGAGATGCATTTGAAGCTAAAAAACCTGAATTTGAAAATGCCAACAGCGAAAGAAAAGAAGTTGAATTCTATCTATAGATTCATCCTCTTTTTTGCAACATTTCTTACATATTCGTTTTCATCATTGATTGAAACTTCTTTTAAAACTTTTTTACTTACAATATGTTTTACGGCAGCTTCACGAACTCTCCATTGAGGCTCATTTTTAACTATTTTTGTTAAAAATTTCTGATTTCTGACTTTAGAGACAGCCCTAACTGAAATGTTTTCGGAAATTCCCTGTTCATATATCTTTATCAGACAACTTTCAACATTGATTTTGTTTAAAGCCTTAAGTGAAAATTCCTCATCTTTATTGGCCAACACGATTTTTATCAATGTTTCCAAATCATCGATATTATCCAATGTGTCTTTTCGGATATTTTCCAATTTTGCTTCATTCAAGATTTTAATAAATGATTTTTCATCATGAATGTGTTTCATAGCTTCACTGGCCACATCTTCATGAGTAGAATTGATTACAATTTCCAAGTAATCCTTTTCATCAACTAAATTTGGATTTTTAATTGCATGATTTCTTACAAATTGATCATTGTCGTTTAATGCTATGTTTATTAATATTTGAGGACTTTTAATATTATTTACTGCAATTTGGCGAACAAATCTGTCATCATCATTTTTAATAATCTTCAACAAATCATCTTCATCACTAATTTTCTTAACTGCTTCGCTTCTGACAATTTTATCAGAGTCGTTTAAGGCGATTTGTGTAAGCAATTCCTCATCATCCAATTTTGGAACAAGATCCAGACGAACATCAGATTTATCAGAATTTAAAACAATATCTTTTAATATTTCAGGGTCATCTATCTTTTCAAAAATAAGTGAACGAATTTTTGCATTATCTTCATTTTTAGCAATATTTGCTAATTTTTCACTGTCAGTGATTTTGTTAATGGCTGCAGTTTTGACACCTTCATCCTTTTGAGAAATTGCAATTTCCTCAAGGATATCTTCATCGTCAAAGCTATTCTTATTGATTGCAGTTTTTTTAATATCATTATCATCAGCCTTAAAAACCAAATCCTGCAGAACTTCTCTAGACTCTATTTTACTTACTGCTTCATTCCTATATCTTTTGTCATCTGCTTCAATAGCAATCCATTTAAGGGTTTCCTCATCAACGACCTTTTCAAATATTTCATCAACATGAGGATTCTTCTTTGTGTTAATTACAATTTCGGCAATAGACTTGTTGTTTTCACCCAGTCTTTCATATGCAAAGCTTCTAACATCAAAAAATTTTGAGTTTTCAGCGGCATCCCAAAGCAAATTCTCATCTGTGAGTTTATTTGCAGCAATCAATCTAATTGCTCTATCCTTTACATTTTTAGCAATATCCAATGCAACATACTGATTAGAAATTTGGTCTGCAGCGGCTGCCCTTTCATGTCTGTCCTTACTTGTTGTGGCTATTTTTTTCAACATCAATTGGTCTTCTTCAATTTCCACATCATCTTTTGAAATGGCTTTGCGTTCTTTTTTATCATTTTTTTTAAATCTGTCAAAAAATCCCATTTTAATTTACATCCTTATACATTTTCTCCAAAAAAGATGCTAATGAAACAATATCCTGCCTATTGTGTTCTATTATCGGCACAATAGGCCCAATATTGTTTTTGGATAAATAAGTATCATAATATCCTGGAATATATTGGCCGGGAACATCGTCTTCCCTTTCGATGCCAAAAAACTCCCGTTCAATTGTTTGAAGTTTGCAGTTTGGCAATTCATCCTTCCATAGATTTTTTGCAAAATACATCAAATCTATATGAGCCAAATCAAGGTTGGCATTAATTCTATTATATATGCATCTATTATTAATAAATGGTACATCAAAACTAAATGTGACAAATAAGCTTCCAAAATTACAGGCTCCTCGCCGTAGTCTCTTAAAAAATATTGTGAAGTTATTATGTTATCATTTTTTATTTCCGCAACTCCTATTAAAATTACAGGAACATTTGAAAGGCCTTTTGTTTCTATGTCCATAAACTTAAAGTTTTCGCAATCTGTAAGGCTCACACATCTTATCAGATTGTCTCGGCATTTGCGGGAGTACTTATTGCGGTCAAGCAAATTCATCACATCATGAAATGACATGTCTTCGATGCTGTCCAAAAATTTGGATGCAGCATCACAGTAAGCATCATGATTTTTAAGTGACTCTATTGTGTCATAACCTTGATTTTTGAGGTTTTGTTCCTTTTTAATTCCAATTTTAGGAAGCAATTTCAGATTACGGTTCATCTGATTTTTAAAATCATTATCATCAATATTGAAATTGATTTTTTCTTTTGTTGTTATTTTCAAGGTCTCCCCATAATCTGTGGAAATTATTTTTGAATTTTTAATATCAGTTACTTTTTTTCCATCATATTTTACTAATAATTTCTCTTTTAAATCATCGAAATAAAGGGGAGATTTCCTTCTAGCTCTTTTTTTAGCTTCTTCTGATGGATACATTGAAGAAATTGAGTTAGACAACATTCTTTGATAATAATTTTCTTGTTCATCATTATACATGGTTAATTTAATTTTAGTAAATCAAAGAATATATAGGTTATTAGTAAAGTATACTTGAATTTTAATAAATTTCAAATAAGTTTATATACTTGAATGTATAAAGTATTACTTGGCTACAATGTAGCCGGAGAGATAGATTAAACAGCCAAATTTTAAAATTCATTTCTCTAAAAGCTTGTAAAAAACAAGTTGTTAGGTAGATAATTACATAAATTATTTACCTAACCATCCCAACACTTTTTTTAAAAATACTTCAAGATTAACTTAGAAAAGTATTTAATATTTCTAAATCAAAGATATTACTGATAGTTATTTTAAGGTTTAATAATATGAAACTGAAATTAGCGGTGATATTTGGAATAATAATATGGGTTTTAACATATTTTTTAACAAGTCTTTTCAACCCAATTTTTAATAATAACCTCCCATATGTTAATATTATGGTTCCAATAATCATAATTATCGTAACTGGATTTATTGGAATACTCTACATACGAAATATTAACGAAAATGAAGTTATTGAAGGTTTACTTGCAGGAATAGTGTTCATCATAGTAGATATGATTCTAGACTACATATTTTTTATCATACCTCATGTAAACAATTCAATAGTCGGAGATTATCCGTTTCATATTACTTCAATGATTATAATAACTTTGCTAATAACAACATTTTTAGGATATCTTGCCCAAATGAGGATTGATTTAAAATGATACCAAAATCTCACCCCCGTTATGAGTCTTTGCTTTTAAGAGATAAAATAGTTAAAGCTTCCCAAAAAGGATACCTTGCAGATTCTGGAATGATTGCGCATGGAAGAGGAGAGGCTTTTGATTATTTGATCGGAGAAAAAACAACATACCCTGCAAAAAGAGCAATGTATGTTGCTGTTGCAGCCCTAATTTTATCCAATAACCCAGTTATTTCAGTTAATGGAAATGCATCCGCACTAGCTTGTGATGAAATAATTGAGCTGGCTAAAAGCATTAATGCCAAAATTGAAATTAACTTATTTTACAGAACTGATGAACGTGTAAGATTACTGACAAAACTATACAAGGACCACGGATATGATGATATCTTAGGCACTTTGGATGATGACATCGAATATATTGACGGCATTAAAAACAACAGGGCTTCCGCAAGCAAGACAGGAATATACTCATCAGACACAATATTGGTTCCTCTTGAGGATGGGGACAGAGCGGAAATATTAAAGAAATCAGGCAAAAACATCATTACAATCGATTTGAATCCACTTTCTCGAACATCAAAAATGTCCGATGTATCAATTATGGACAATATCGTTAGAGCCATACCGTATATGACAAAAATTGCTGAAGACTTAAAAACTCAGGATAAGCAAGTCCTGATAAACATAGTTAATGAATTTGACAATGAAGAAAACCTTAAAGAATCAAGCCATTATTGTAAGTATGGGAGATATAATTAGAGAGGAAGCTAAAAAAAGAGGCGAAAGCACTAAAGAAACTGCCAAAAATCTTAGAAAAGAACATGGTGAATATATAGTTTCAGAGCTTACCATCAAAAAAATTAAAGAATTTCAAAAAGAAGGAAACGAAAATTCCATTGTGGTTGATGGAATTAGAAGCCATCATGAAGTGGAAATGTTTAAGGAAAACTTTGATGATTTCATTATTCTTTCAATCTTTGCAAATCCTACATTACGCTTTAAAAGATTGCAAGACAGAATGAGGGAAGATGATTCTAAAGACTACAAAGAATTTGCAAAAAGAGACCAAATGGAATTGGACTTTGGAATCGGTAATGTAATTGCACTTTCAGATAAACTAATTATCAACGAAAGCGATTTGGAAAGTTACAGCGAAGAAATTAATGAATTTTTAAATGAGATTAACTTGTAATCACTTTTCTTCAAGAATTGCATCTTCAATAATATAAACACCACTGTCAAGATGCCATTCTTTTTTATCTTTTAATATTTTAACTCTTTTTTTAAAAATAGGACCATCAATAGCCAAGGTTTCGGCTTCACCACCTTCAAAAGCAATGTTGACCTGATATTTTTCATTGATTTTAACCAGCTCATCAATAGCTTTATCATCAATGACTCGTCCCAGCCAAGATTCATCCAGTCCCCAGGCAGCTACGCCTGAAACAATAATCTTAAAGCCAAGATCAACAATTTCTCTCATATACTCAAGTTCATTTACATGCCAATATGGTGAAATGACCTTTAATCCAACCTCGTCCCCAAGTCTTTCGATTCTTGATTTTTGATAAACAGAATAAAGTGCACCGGTGTATATGGCTTCAACACCTAAACTTTTAAGGTTTTCAAATTCTCTTTTTAAATCTTCAAGTTCCTCTTCTTTAACACCTTGAGTCACAGCAGAAACAATAGGAATATCAAGTGCTTCTGCAAGCAAATCGGTGATGTGAATGTTAGGAACATGAAACATGTATGATTCATCATTAACGGATTTCATGGAAAGAAGATATTTAACATCTTCTTTCTTCTTTAATGCATAATACAAAGCCATTGTACTATCTTTTCCACCAGAAAATAGAATAGCAACCTTCATAAAATTACCGTTTTTGTTTAGTCCTTAAGAATTTTCTAAGTCTTCTATAGTATACAACAAATGAATCATAGTAAATTCCAAATATTGCAACGAAAATTCCGATTGCTCCTGTGAACAATACGAAATTGGTATCTGAAACCATTGATGCATTTGCACTGTCAATACTATCCTGAATTGGACCTTCCATCTTACTTGGAACAATACCTCTAGCAAGCAGGTTTTTCTTAAATTCATCTAAATGTGATGCATCAATTACTAATATTGAATGAACTTGTGCATATGATAATGAGTCCCCATATACCAACTTGTACCAATCGGAAAATGATTTCAAAGCATTGAACGCAGAATAATTATCTGCAAGATAAATAGTAATCTTACCTGAAGAGTTTACAGTATAATTCTTATAGTTACTGTCAATGTTCTTAACTATATCTTCAAAATAAGACTTTTCAGTATCACTAAAACTCCACAGAGTTATCGAAATACTATCTTCATTATATGATTTAAAACCAGGTGTATGAGACAGATTATTTTCCAGTTCAACCAAATCATTTGAAGAAGATAAATCCAAATATAAAGTCTCTTCATTATTAGGCATTGTCCTTTCAACAGCCGTCATAACTGAAGGCATTTCCTTATAAATAGGTTCTAGGAAAAATGCACCTCCGATTGATCCAATTAGAAAAGCTACAAGAATAACCAAAAGTATTTCCTTTTTTGGCATGTATTTCCTAATCATACCAATGGAAAAAACAAATACCATCATAACAATGAATAAAATGATATAAATAATTGAAGTTATAATATCCATAATTCACACGCCGTTTAACATTATAATTTATATTTTAAATAATGATATTAAAATATCTTTTGTTATGGTGCATTAATTATACATTAACAAACATGTTTTCGTCACCAGTCGGCCATTCGACAACAACAGAATTTTTACCTTTTTTTAGAGTAATCGAACAAGATTTTAAATTAGACTTATAAGGAACCTTAATATATTTATACGACTTATCCTTAAGTTTTAAATTACAAGACAAATGATTATTTTCCATATTTACCTTAACTGATTGTGGTACATAAACATTTACTGTTTGTTTTGATCCCTGACCTTCGCCATAAACAGTATTGATGGCGGAAGCGACTTTTGACAAATCCGATTGGATTTTTAAAGAATCAGAGACATCCAATGTTGTCTCCATACTCCGATTTACCAATGGCATAGTAAACACTATCAGAATAATTAAAGAAATTGTAAAAATCAACATATATTCTAAAGATATTTGACCATGATTGTCCTTAATCACTTAAACCACCAAAAAAATATTTTTTGTAAATAACATTATTATATCACCGTAAATAACTGCAACCATCAAACCGAAAAGAATTGCAGGTGCAAACGGGAATGAAATCTTAACCGAAATCTCATCAGAAATAAATCCTTGGGCATTCATGATTTTTAACAGATACATTTCCTTTTCGGTTATTCCCCCTGCGCTTTGTGATTTAAAATAATATTTAAAATAAGAATCAGACTCATTTTTATAGACCTTCAGATTACTTCCGATTTCATTTATTAAATCGCAAATATGCTCATTATTGAAATAATATTCATTTACTATTGCACCTTCGCATACCTCCCTTACAGGGATCATTTTATTGAGAGTGGATTCAATCAAAAATTTCAAGCTGTTAATATTGAGCAAATTGAATAAAAAGTCCTTATTTTCTTTGAAAATATTGTTTTTAAATATCAAATAAGTTACAAAGACTATTAAAAATGGAAATGATACCAAAATACTGTTTAAGACAACACTAAATGAAAACGGATATATGGACAATTGAGGAAAAATATCCAAAAAGTCAACATTAGTGCCGAATGGTATTACTGAAGATATCCCAGTAAATAATTTTACATCACCACCACCCCATATATTCAATTGCCACATCATATAAGTGATGAAATAGGTTATAATTACCGAAATAATTGAAGCTAAAATGTATTTAATGTTAGATGAAAACAGTGACAAAATTAAATTTGATACGAATCCAAAAATCAAAAGAAATCTTGTCAACCAGTTAGGAATAATACCATCCTTTACATCAAAAATTGCAGCCATAATGCAAAATAATATTGTAATTGATATTTGAAATACACATATTAGACTAAAATTCATAATTATAGTATTATACGAACTATAATATTAATTAGATAGAAAATAAGCTTGCAAAATTGATTTTAGTTCATTAAATTGA
>ONUN01000089.1 GCA_900320955.1 uncultured Methanobrevibacter sp.
AAATTGCCTGAGCATTTTGATGGTGATTTTGATGATGAAATTTTTTTCAATGAAATTAAATCACTAAATTTATTAATGGCGAAGTCTAAAAATGTATATTGTAAAGTAGTTATATTGCCTTCAACAAAAATAAAGTCATTTAAAGAGGTAATCAAAAAATTATCCGATAATATTTCAAGCAAAAGTGATTTTCAAATAATTATCCAACCGTCTAGTCCATTAAACGAATGGAATGATCTTAATTTTAAATTATTTGAGTTTTCAGAGATTGTTGGGCAATATTTTGAAGTTTCCACCATCCCTCAAATTCATAAAATTCTGGATATTGAGTAATTTTGTTTTTAATATAGTGATTTTATTTTTAAAAAGTGATATAATTATAGTAGAGGTGTGAAAATGAAAGATAAAACATCCATTAACAGAAAATCAAACACAGGCGCAATCGAACGTGAAACTAAAGTTCATGATAAAGAAGGAGACATCATGGCTATTGCATCAAGAGATGTAATTTCAATTCCTCCTTCAAAAAGTATCAAAGATACTGCTAAAGTAATGATGGAACATGAATTTAGAAGATTACCAATTACCGACCCTGGTTCCGGTAAAGTGTTAGGTATTGTGACAGTAATGGATATATTAGACTTCTTTGGTGGAGGAAGCAAATTTAACATTATTGAGAAAAAATACGAAGACAACTTCTTGGCAGCTATCAATGAACCTGTAAGAGAAATTATGACTCGTGACGTAGTTTCATTATCTAAAAAAGCTTCAATTGGCGAAACTATTGAAACAATGTTATCTAATCAGTTAGGTGCTATTCCTCTTGTTGATGGTGATGATAAACTTGTCGGTATTGTAACTGAAAGGGATATTGCATTATCCTTAGCTGGTGTGGCTTCTAGAGAAACTGCAATGGATTACATGAGTACTAAAGTATTCACTACCACTCCTGGAACTCCTCTTGAAAGTGCATGTAAAATTATGGTAAGAAACGGTTTAAGAAGAATTCCTGTCGTCGGTGGGGAAGCAGATATCTCTAAAGCAGCTAAAAAATTATTAGGTATTATTACTTCTACCGATATTGTTAGATTCTTAAATGCAAAAGAATTATTCGATAATTTAAATTCCAATTTGGCTACTGATGTTTTAGAAACAGTAATTTCAGAAATAATGGTCACTGAACCAATCACAATAGAACCAAATGTGACAATTGGTGAATTATGTGAATTATTTGCTGAAAAGAATATTGGTGGTGTTCCAGTAGTTAAAAATGATAAAGTAATGGGAATTATCACTGAAAGAGACATTTTAAGAGCAGTTAAAAGATATTAAACATTTTAAAGGAGATGATAATATGCAAATTAAGAATTTGATGTCTGAAGATATAATTACTATAGATAAAGATCAAAATCTTTCTGATGCATTAAAATTATTACGTAAACATAATGTATCTCGTTTACCTGTAACCAATAACAAGCAATTAGTAGGTATTATCTCAGAAAGAGACATCGCTAATAAACTTGGTTCATCAAAATATGAGAGTATGCCCGCATCAAGACTTCATATTTCATCTGTAATGGTTAAAGATGTTATTACAGTTCCTCAAACAATGCAATTGGATGAAGTAGCAAAAATAATGTTGGATAAAGGTATTGGTTCTGTTCCAGTAATGGATGAAGACAAAATGGTTGGAATAGTATCAAAAGCTGACTTTGTAACTCTTGCCGTTGGAATTGCATTTGATAAGATTACTGTAAAAGAAATAATGTCTAAAGATTTAACAGTTGTATCTCCGACTGAAAGAATTGTCCATGCAAGAAGACAAATGCTTGAAAGTAATGTTGGAAGGTTACCTGTTGTAGATGATGATACTCTTGTTGGAATGATTACTTCTAAAGATTTAATGAGAGCTTTCATTGACTTTAGAAAAAAAGTTCCTGAAAAATATCAGAAATCTCAAATTAAAGAACTTTTAGTTGAAGACATCATGTCTATAAATCCGACTTTCGTCTCAAAAGACATGTCTATAACTGAAGTGTCCAACATCATCATGAAAACTGGATTCAATGGTTTGCCAGTTGTTGAAAATGATGTTGTCGTTGGAATAATTACACAAACCGATATTTTAAGACTAATTGAAAAATTAGAATCTTAAATATCTTTTTTTTATTTTTTTTGGAGGGGTTCTTATTTCTTTAATCTCATTTTTAGGACCTAAGGGAACATTCACTCATGAGGCCGCAAGCAACTTTGGGGACGATTTAGTTCCTTTTTGTACTATCCCTGCTGTAATGGAAAGCGTGCATTCTGATGAATGCTCATATGGTGTTGTACCTATAGAAAATTCTATTGAAGGACCTGTAGGAATTACTTTAGATCAATTGGCCCATAAGTATGATTTAAAAATATTTAAGGAGATTGTCATTCCAATCAATCAGAATTTGGTTGTCAATCCAGGTACTAAAATGGAAGATATTGAAGATGTGTACTCTCATGCTCAAGCCATAGCGCAATGTCAGGAATATATTAGAAATCATAATATTCAACCTCACTATGAGGTTAGCACTGCAAAGGCTGCCAAAAGCATCGTTGGCGATAAGTCTAAAGCGGCAATAAGTAATGCAAAAGTAGTGGAACTGTATGGGTTGGAAATTTTGGAATCCAATATCCAGGACATGGACAATAATGAAACCAGATTTGTTGTTCTGTCAAAAGAAAACCATGAAATGACTGGAAAAGACAAGACTTCAATCATTTTTTCAATTTATGAAGATCACCCTGGTGGTCTGTATAATATTTTGGGTATTTTCCAAAAGAACAATATTAACCTAACTAAAATTGAATCAAGACCTTCTAAAGAAGGTTTGGGCAAATATTTATTTTTCGTGGACTTTAATGGTCATATTGATGATGTTTTGGTTAAAAATATTTTAAATGAAATCAAAGAAAATACTTATTTTTTTAAAGTTTTAGGTTCTTACCCTGAATTTTAGGTAAACTTATAAATTAATATGGATATATATTAATAATGTTATAATGTTCGAGGAGGGTAGGAATGTCAGATGATAGAGAAAGACTTCTTAGTATTATGAGCAGTTTGGAAAATGATTATAGATCTGGTAAAATCTCTGCTGAAAAATATAGTTATTTTCGTTCTAAATATGAAGATAAATTAAATACTATTGATGCTCAAGCAGCTACCAAAAGAATTAGGTCTATGCAAGGAAAATCTGCTGATTATTCAAAAAATAAAAGAAGAAGTAGAAAACCTACCAATAATAAAAAGAAAGAAGAGCAAGATTTAGTTCAAAAATATATTATTAATCCTAAGAAAGGCGATGCAAAGTATAATCGTAGAGAAAAATCTTCGATGGATAGTGGAACTTTTAAATTATTGTTATTGTTAATATTGGTTGTAGGTTTCACTGCTGGTGTTGCTTACGGTATTTTTAATTTTGATTTTGAATCAGTATCTCAATCTAATTCAATTGGTGTTGTTCAAGATACAGCATTCCTCGAAATTAATCAGACAACTCCAACAACTTCTCAACAAACTTCCCATTCTAACTCCAGTTCTTCTAATTCAGGATCTAGTTATTCGTCATCGAGTTCGGCTCGAACTACCTCTGATTCCTATTCAAGTAGTTCTTATGATTCCGGTTCGTACTCACAAAGTAGTTCCCGCAGTTCCAGTAGTTCAGATTCGGGTAGTTATGATAGTGGTTCTCAGTCAAGGAGTAGTTCTTCAAGTTCACAATCCGGAGGAAATGTGAATTAATTCTCAGTTAAGGTGATAGTATGGATAGCAGATTATTTAAAGGAAGTGTTATGGTTCTTTTATTGATGTTGGTTTTCGTATCCATTGCCTGTGTTAGTGCAGAATCCAATGATACAACTGTTTTAACATTATCTAAATCAGGAATTACTATAAAATATCCTTCCAATTGGGGTTATTCTGATGCTCTTTCATCATATTCAATCATGGCTATTTCAAAAGCTGATTCCGTTGATTCTTTTGGCGTCGGTCAAGTTAATATTAATGTTGAAAAGAAACCAATTGAAGGGGATTTTGCTACATTTGTAAATAGTACCTATGAACCTATGAAAAATAACAACAATTATGATTTGGTGTCATCAGGTTCATCAACTATTGCAGGCAATAATGCTTTTGAATATATTTACACTTCTAATGAGAATGGTGTTCAAAAAGAGCATAAAGCAGTTTGGTTTGAAAAAGGTGGGCAGGCTTATGTTTTACTTTATAGTGCACCTTTAGATAAATTCGAATCCAATTTATATGTATTTGATTATATCGTATCAGATATTCAAATAACATAATTTCTTTTTTTCGGTGTTTTTATGATTATATTGTGTGTTACTGGCAGTATTGCTGCTACTGAATCTATTAAATTAGCTAGGGAATTTAGAAGAAATGATGTGGATGTTAAATGCTTTATGAGTGATGCAGCTTGTGAAATAATTCATCCTAATGCAATGGAATTTGCAACTGGTAACAGTGTTGTAACTAAATTGACTGGAAGTATAGAACATGTAAAGTATTCTCAAGAGGATTTAATTTTGGTTGCACCTGCTACTGCTAATACCATTTCTAAATTCGCCCATAAAATTGCGGACAATCCAATTTCAACTTTATTAATTACTGCTCAAGGTCATGACACTCCAATCATTTTTGTTCCATCAATGCATGATTCAATGTATAGGGCTATTAAAGATAATATCGATAAAATTAAAGATGAAGGTTCAGCTATTTTCATTAAGCCTAGAATGGATGAAGGAAAAGCTAAATTTCCATCAAAGGAAGATATTGTTCTTGAATCATTAAGAACTATAAATTTAAACAAAAAGGATTGATATTATTAAAGGTAAGAATATTTTAATAAGCATGGGTGGTACATATGAGCCCATTGATTCTGTTAGGGGGATTACTAATAAATCTTCTGGAAAAATGGGTTTGGAACTTGCTAAACAAGCTTATATTCGTGGAGCTAATTTAACTTTAGTTGTAGCTAATGTGTCTGTCAGCATTCCTTCCGTTTTTGATGTTGTAAAAGTTGAAACAGGAAGTGAAATGACTGATGTTATTTTAGATTTAGTTCCTGATTTTGACATATTTATTTCTACAGCTGCAGTTTCTGATTTTGAATTTAAAAAACGTTCTGATAAAAAAATTGATTCAACCAAATCATTATCTTTGGATTTAAAACCAACAACTAAAATCATTCGTCAAATTAAGAAGATCAATCCGGATATTTTTTTAGTTGGTTTCAAGGCGGAATTTAACATATCTCGTGATGAAATGATTGAATGTGCAAGAAAACAGATTTCCGATGCCGGAACTGATTTGGTAGTAACTAATGATATCTCTTCTGATGGTTGTCATTTCGGATCGGATAATAATGAAGTTCTGCTTGTTGATGATGATGTTGTATCTGTTCCTTTAGCTTCAAAAAAACAGATTGCAAAAATCATTTTTGATGAAATTTCTAAAAGATTATAGTTACATGTACGTGTATCTATAAATTATCTTATTTTTTTGACTGTATTTTTATATATTTAAAATATTGATTGATAATTTGATATGGTTTGATTGTAAATTATCATTTATTTAATTGTAATTTTAATATTTTTGCCAGAGAGTGTCCGCTATTTTCTCCTTTGAATTTTTTCTAATTTAATTTTTTGAAACCTATGATTTTGTCATTTTCAATTATGTAATTATTAATCCATTTA
>ONUN01000047.1 GCA_900320955.1 uncultured Methanobrevibacter sp.
TTAGCTATTTTTACCATTAAATCACCATCATAAAAAAATTATAATAATTTTCTATCTTTTATATATTTTATTTTACCATATTATTAAACTTTGTTTTTAGATATAAAAAAAGAATTTTTTAAAGAAAAAAATTCAAAAATCGAGCATCCGAATGAATAATACTTGAATATGAAAATCATGCTCCAAAACACATATAACCTTTAAAAAAAATCGAAGAACAGATTAAAATTAAAAAATTATTTTCATAACTCCACCAAATAATATTTTAATTTACTTGTACAATATAATAATGATTAAATCAAAGAGTATAAAAAAATGGATTTAGAAACTCAAGACCTTGTTAAAAAACACATGAAGGCTAAAGATTTTGCCAAATTTAAAAAATTGATTAGTAAAACCACATTATATAATGTTCCCGACTCTCTAACCGGAGAATTAAGGCCATACCAAAAAATTGGCTATTCATGGTTAGTTCAAAATATCAGATACGGATTCGGAAGCATACTTGCAGACGATATGGGTCTTGGAAAAACAATACAGGTATTAACTGCAATTCTTTATTACAAAGAAAAGAATCTTCTGGAAGACAAAACTGTCTTAATCATTGTACCTCCGACTTTAATATCAAACTGGGAAAACGAAATTAAAAAATTTACACCAGATTTAACATACTTTATCTATCACGGATCAAACAGAAATTACCCCCTGGAAAACTATGACATCATTCTGACTTCCTATGGAATCGTAAGACTTGATTTGGATATGTTTCTTGATGAAGAATGGTTTATATGCGTTATTGATGAAGCTCAAAATATTAAAAATCCGAATACTGAGCAGACAAAAGCCATTAAAAGCGTTACCGCCAAGTCAAAGGTTGCCCTGACCGGAACCCCCATTGAAAATAAGTTGATGGATTACTGGTCAATATTTGACTTTACAAATAAGGGATACTTATCAACAAAAGATGATTTCAAAAGGCAATTTGTAATGCCCATAGAAAAATTGGAAGATGAAGAAACATTGCATGAACTGAAATCAATAGCCAAACCATTTGTTTTGAGACGTTTGAAGACCGATGAAGATATTAAAAAAGAATTGCCTGAAAAATTCATAAATGACATCTACTGCACATTAACCAAAAAACAAATAAAATTATACAATGCCATACTGGAAGAAATATTTTTTGACATTGAAAATTCAAAAGGAATTCAAAGAAAAGGAATAATTCTTAAAATATTAACTGCTCTAAAACAAACATGCAACCATCCGGCGCAATTTTTAGCTATCAAAAATCCAAAAATAAGCGAATCCGGAAAAATGGAGCTTTTAGTGGACATTTTGAAAAACATACTGGACAATGATGAAAAAGTAATAATATTCACGCAATATGTTGAAATGGGCAAATTAATCCAGCAATTAATTTCTAAAAAGTTTAAGCAGGAAGTGCTCTTTTTACACGGCTCTCAAACAAGAGAAGAAAAATCCAGAATTATCGATACATTCCAAGAGGACGAAAACTATAAGATTTTTGTTGCAACACTTAAGACAGGAGGAACCGGGCTGAATTTAACTGCTGCCCAAAATGTAATTCACTATGATTTATGGTGGAATCCTGCAGTGGAAAATCAGGCAACAGACAGAGTTCACAGAATCGGTCAGGAAAATGACGTGATGGTTTACAGATTCATCACAAAAGGAACCTTAGAAGAAACCATCGACGCAATAAGCAAACATAAAACTGACCTGGCTGCAAAATCCATCAGCAATGATGAAACATTTCTTACTGAAATGAGCAATGATGAACTGAAAAAGGTATTGAAATTAAGGTTATAACCTTAGAATCTCATGCTGAAGTTTAGACTTCTTGACGAATGGGTTAGAGCACCGATTGATATGATATCCACGCCTAATTTGGCATAATCCAGTATAGTATCTTCAGTAATGCCCCCTGACACTTCAATTAATGAATTTTGACGAATATTTAATTCATTTAACCTGTCAATAACATCACTGACTTCATTTGGATTCATATTATCAAGCATTACAATATCTGCTCCATTTTTTACACATTCAATTGCATCATCCAAAGTTTCCACTTCAATTTCTATCTTTTTAGAAAAGCTGGTTTTTGCTTTAGCCTTTAAAAGAGCATCCAAAGGATTTTCACATGTGGCGATGTGATTGTCCTTAATCAGCACCATGTCATCTAAACTAAAGCGATGGGTATCCGCACCTCCAACCTGAAGTGCATATTTATCGAATTTAGCGATTGCGGGAGAAGTTTTACGTGTTCCTGCAACTCTCACATCATAATCCCTGACCAAACCGACATAATGATTGGCTGCACTGGCCACTCCACTCATCCTCATGGATAAATTCAAAACTGTCCTCTCCAAAAGAAGAATAGTTCTTGCATCACCTGCAACAGACATTAACAAATCATTTTTAGATATTGCAGAGCCATCTTTTAGCCAAAAATTGACATCAACACCATATTCTTCAAATACACCTTTAATTATGTCCATTCCTGCTAAAATTCCTTCATCTTTTGAAATTATCTGAGCAGATATTTCCAAGCCTTTTTCCACAACAGCATTTGAAGTGATATCACCAAATCCTTCATCTTCAGCCAACATATATTCTATAATTTTATCCAAAAAATCACCTAAACTTATAATAATTAATTAAAATATATATTTATTTTGCAATATAATATAAGTGATTATATGGAAATAATATTTTTAGGAACTTCTTCAGCAGTTCATTCAAAAGATAGAAATCAAGTTTCAGTTGCTGTTAAGGCATTCGGAAAAGTGATGTTATTTGATTGTGGAGAAGGAACTCAAAGACAAATGCTTCACACAAAAGTAAGCCCAATGAAAATATCCAAGATATTTATCACGCATTTTCATGGAGACCACATTTTAGGCCTTCCAGGACTCATACAATCCTTAGGATTGCATGGAAGAGATGAAAAACTAATAATATATGGTCCTAAAGGATTACATAAAGTTAGAGATGCAATATTGGACTTCGGTTATTGCAAATATGAATACCCTCTCGAATTCATTGAAATAGAACCTGGAATTATTGAAGAAACTGAGAAATACATTATCAGATGTCAATCCGTCAGACATAATGTTCCGGCTCTTGCATATTCAATTGAAGAAAAGAAAAAACCAAGATTTTTGCGAGAAAAAGCTATTGAATTAGGAGTTCCAGTAGGTCCGCTTTTCAGTAAATTGCACAATGGAGAAGAAATTGAAATTGATGGAAAAATCATAAAGCCAGAACAAGTTCTTGGAGAACCTAGAAAAGGAATTAAACTCACCTATTCCGGAGACACCAGACCTTGTGAAGAAATGATTGATCTTGCAAAAGACAGCACAATTCTAATCCATGAATCAACATTTACAAGGCAGGATGAAGAAAATGCAGAAGAGCATGGACATTCAACAGCAGCTGATGCTGCATATATTGCAAAGCAATCAAACTGTAAAGAATTAATATTAACCCACATAAGCACACGTTATAATGGAGAATTTTCCAAAATCATATTGAACGAAGCACAAGAAATTTTTGAAAATACTAAAATCGCTTACGACTTTATGGAAATGGAAGTTAAATGATACTATGAATGCACCGATAATTGATGATAATGCAATGACCTTAATTTACATATTAATCGTTATTGTTGCAACTGAATTAATAACAAGACTTTTCACATATTTAATGAAAAAAAGGAAAAAATATGATTATGATATGACAGTACCATACCTTCTGAAGGACATTATAACCTATTCCATATATTTTATTGCATTAATGATACTTTTACAGTTCTTCGGAATAAATCTTGCCGGAACACTATTGAGTTTAGGTATTGTTGGTATTGCAGTGAGTTTTGCAGCCAAAGACATCATTTCCAATTTATTTTCAGGAATCATGTTAATACTTGGAAAAAGTATTAAAGTTGGGGACACCATTGAAATTAATGGAAAGAAAGGAACCGTCGAGCGTGTTTTACTTAGGTCAACCATTATCGTTGATGAATTGGGCATAAAAAACAACGTTCCAAACTCCACATTGACAAATAATCCGTATCTTGAATTTAAATCAAATGAACTATGCAGGGTTGACCTTATTTCAGGACTGCCTTTGGATATTGATGTGGAGGAATTTAGAGATTATATTACTGAAAAAATTGTAACTTATGATGCAATAGATGATACTACAGGACCCTATGTTTTTGTAAGGGAAACCACATTTGAGCAAGTCAAAGTCAAAGTATCCTTTTGGGTAAAAGATTTTGATAGCGAAGACAGACGTAACTTAATTATAGCGAATAAAGACAAATATAAATTAATAATTGCTAACGATATTAGAAAATATATAATAATGATGGGTGAAAAAAATGAGTAATTCCATTCAAGAAGAAATTTTAAAGTTAAAAGAAGAGAAGAATGCAATAATACTTGCTCACAACTATCAACCAAAAGAAATACAGGAAATAGCCGATTTTCTTGGAGATTCTTTGGAATTATGTATAAAAGCATCTGAAATTGAAGACAAGGATTTAGTAGTGTTCTGCGGTGTTGATTTCATGGCGGAAACTGCATATATTCTAAATCCAGACAAAAAAATTGTCATCCCAACTCTTGAGGCAGAATGTCCAATGGCACATATGTTGCCTGAAGAAGAACTGTTAAAAGCTAAAGAGGAACACCCTGATGCTGGAGTCATTCTTTATGTGAACAGTATTGCCGAAGCCAAACAACATGCAGATACATTATGTACTTCTGCCAATGCAGTTAAAGTTACTGAAAGTTTAAAGCAAGATAAAATATTATTTGGTCCCGATACTAACTTAGGAACTCACGTTGCTAAAAAAGTGGATAAAGAAATCATCCCTGTGCCAAAAGGAGGGCACTGTTATGTTCACAAACTGTTCCATGTTGAAGATGTTGAACTAAAAAGAGAACAACATCCTAATGCAGAGATAATCTGCCATCCTGAATGTAATATTGAAGTTCAAGAAGCTTGTGACAAAGTAATGTCCACTGGAGGAATGTTAAGATACATTACTGAAAGTGATAAGGAAGAATTTGTACTTGGAACTGAAATTGACATGATTACAAGAATAAATTTAGAAATCCAAGGCAAAAAACTATATCCATTACTTGAAGGGGCAATCTGTGAAACCATGAAATTACATACTCTAGAAAAAGTAAGGGATTCACTTGCAAATGAAGCTCCACAAGTTACATTGCCAAAAGAAGTTGCTGAAAAATCTTTAAAAGCGGTTCAGCATATGCTTGATGCATCAAAATAGCTAGCTTAGCTAGCAAACTTTTTTTATTTTTTAAATTTTTTTCAAAAATGAATTTAATGCAGAGATTAATTCCTTATGATAAATCTGTCTTGATTTCTCTTCATTTGTGGACAAAACAACCATTTCACAATCATCAATAAGATTTTTTAACGGAACGGTATCAAATTCCGGCGTGAAATACAAATCATCAAATGGACTCAAAATCAATGATTTAGCTTTAATATTGGATAATTTATCCTCCACATCATAATAAAGAATTGCATCATTTTGCAATTTAAAATCATAAATATCTATAAACAAACCATCTTCAACATATTCATCCATCAGCACATCAATTTCATCATTGGACAGTTGCTGAAAAATACGCTTAGAAAAATATTGGGAATATAAAATTTTATTTATCGAAATCATGGTTTTGGTCAAAGATTGATCATAAATATCTGAATAAAAATCGTTACTGGAATCAATTATGCTTTCAATTCCTTTAGCTATAACATACCTATATCCATTTGTTTTAAAAGAACTGTTAGCAACTATCATGAAGTCCATATCATCAGGATACTCACAGGCCCAAGTATAAACTTCATATCCGCCCATTCCTTTGCCAACAATACCATGAACTTTTTCAATATTTAATTTTTCTTTAATGAATTGCTTTTTATAATTTACCTTGTCCAGAAAGTCATAGGCCGGAAAATTATATTTTAAACCAGTAGTGGAAGGACAGCATGAATCTGGAACACCTAAAGAAGTAATTGAAATAGAAAAAAAATTATTTAAGTCAAAAGGCATGCCAGAATCTGTTAAATGAGGATAGTCATTTATTGTAAAACAATTTCTATCATAATTAGGACAGAAAATGACTGCATTGATGATATTTCCTTCATCATCATATTTCGGAGTGCCTTTTACAATATATTCAACAGTTACATCTTCAAGAATTTCACCATTTTGAAATTCGAAATTGTTCAAGTTGAATTTATTGTATTCATAAATAAATTTTTCATCATTCAAAAAGAATATCCCCATTTGGATTAAGTTATATGATAATTTGTTTAAAGAAATATATAAATTTTTAATAAAGTTGAATAAAATTGGTTTACATGTCTTCTAAAAAACTTGAAAGGAATACATTCATTTCGATTTCTTCCCTTGAAATGAAGTCATCAAGGCGAATTTTTGAAATCTCACTTTGAAAAGGATATAATTTATCTTCAAAATACATTTTTATCGTTAACAAATTCCCATCAGCAAATGTGGTTTCAGACAAATTTTCATCTAAATATTGGATTTGCTCTTCAGATAATCCTGAAACAGTGTATTCAATGAATTTCCTGCCTCCCACATCACCATAATCTGAAATTTTTACATCCATCTTATCCCTCAAAATTTCCCATGAAATCAGATAATTGAGAAGAAATTGTTTCAAGTTCATTAAAACATAAATGACCCAATTCAGAATCCATAACAAGCAATTCAGATTCACTAATCATTTCAGACATTGGAATGCCGTCAAGTTCTGGAGGGAAATGTGGATCCTGTTTGCATGATATTATCAGCACTTTAGATTTAATTTTATCTAAATCCTTTTCCACATCATAATTCATGCAGGATTCATTGCAATACTTCACATCATAAATATCAACATTTAAACTTTCGTTTCCGAAGTTTTCAAATTCAGCACCCAATTCGGCATTACTCATATTACGCAAAGCTTCTTTAGAAAGTCCAAAATTAAATTCAGCTAAATTGGCCAATCTTAAAGTCCTAATTAAAGAATAAGTCATCTCACCCTTGTTGTAGTCCGGGTCAGATTCTATAATTTCATTGACAAACTTTGATAAAATAAAATCATGTCCTGCAACCTTATAGCTACTTACGCCACAGATTATGAAATCTGCAAAATCAGGGCATTCAATAGCCTGGGTTAAGCTGACAAAACCACCCATTGAATTTCCAATCATTCCCAAAACATGAGAAATATTAAATTTTTCGGCTAAAAATTGTTTTTGAAAATTGGCAACATCTTTAATTGTATACTTTGGAAATTTATTTTTTAAATTGGTGGATGATGGGGAACAAGACCCTGGAGACCCCAATGCAGATAAGCAAATAAAAAAGTATTTGTTTTCATCAAATGGATCATTTTCTCCAACCAACGGTAAAATTTTTTTCATTGAAGCGAAATTGCCTAATGAACCATGACAATATACAATCGCATTTTTAATAATGCCCTCTTCATCATATTTCGGAGTTCCGAAAGTCATATATTCAACTTCAACATTGTTAAGAACATTCCCATTTTCAAATTCAAATGAATCCATTGTGAAAAATTCATTTTTATCATCAAAATAATCTTCATCGTAAATTCTAATCCCCACCGATTTTTTTTAATCTATTAAATTTTATAAAAAACAAATTATTTAAATCAATCTAAACAATGTTATTGTGATGAAATATAAAATTTTAGAAAAACCTAATTGTGAAGACGCATATGATTTGGTTCATGAAGCTTTACGTAAAAGAGCTACAATATTAATATATGCCTGCTGTAAAGTCAATTATGAAGGTAGGGCATTAAGTGAACTAGATTGGGGAGAACGTATAATTATGATAAAGCCAGATGGGGCATTTTTAATCCATCAAGACAAAAAAGTCGAACCTGTTAATTGGCAACCTCCAAAATCAAAAACAAGAAGTTACATTAAAAATGATACTCTTTTTTTAGAAAGCCACAGAAGGACACCAAAAGAGTTGTTAACAGTTGAGGTAAAAAAAATCCAATTTATCAATTATGCCAATATTGAAGACTATGAAGAACTTGAACAGGCAGGATATGAAAAAGACATGAGCGACATGATAATGGAAAAGCCCCATATGATTGAAGACGGGTTTATTCCAACTACACGCGAATACAGTGTTGAACATGGTTTTATTGATATTTTAGGAAAAGATAAAGATAATAATTTAATGGTTTTAGAACTGAAAGCTCGTAAAGCTGGAGTTACTGCTGTGAAACAACTGAGAAGATATCTTCAAGACCTGGAAAATACAGATAATGATTATCTAAAAGAATGCAAGGCTCAAAAGAAAAAAATTCGAGGATTACTCGTTGCCCCATCAATCATGAATGATGCGGAAGAGCTTCTTGAAGAAGAAGGAATTGAATTTGTGGCAGTTGAACCGCCTCGAGAATTAAAAAGAGATAAAAAAATAACATTAGATGCATTTTAGCTTAATGCATCCTCAATTCTTTTCATTTCTTCAAAGTAAAATCTTTTTGTATATTTATTTGCCGGAATGGAATTAGTAACGTGGCAATCTTTTTCTAATTTGTAAATAAGATAATCTTCAGTTTCTAAAGAAAGAGTTTTATCATCATCCAATAACACCAAATCATCCAATTCTTTGAGAATATCTTCATATTCTTTTTCTTCTAGTGCAATTACATCATCCATTTCCATTTCCTGAACTTTAGGATTTAATTGCAATGCAATAGCTACAAATCCATTAACTGATTTATCTGAAATTTCAAATGTAGACATCCTTATTTCTTCCATGGATAATTTTACATGACGTACAGTATTTTTTGTAACCGGAATTTCTCTTGATATACCAATCTGATTAATTTCGTAACTGTTTTTCCAATCACCAATTTTATAAACTGCATAATTTATATCATCAACATTAATAATTTCATCACTAGCCATTCTATCACAATTATAAATATCTTTTTATAAAATAAAAACATTATTATTAAATATACTGTTAATTTAAATGGAGGTTGAGCTGTGAAAAAATGTCCT
>ONUN01000062.1 GCA_900320955.1 uncultured Methanobrevibacter sp.
ACAAGGGCCACATCCATATGGGAACTTATCCCCAAAAAAAGTATTTTAGCACTGCTATAAAATAACAGTAATCAAATATTTGTTTTATGTATTTATAAAGGTATCGTAAAAAATAAGAAATAATTAATCTTTAAAGAAAATTTTAAATTTAACAAACCTTAAAATTATGTATATAACTTTCTTAAGGAGGACTAACTTATGAAAATGCCAGATGAAATCGATTCAAAATTACTTGCACCATGCGGCATCAACTGCATTAGCTGTGAAAAATATCAAAATCCATGTGCAGGATGCTTAATAAGTGATGATGGGAAAAGCAAGGCCAGTTTAAAGTGTAAAATAAAAAATTGCTTCGATAAAAAGAATTTCAGCTATTGCGGCAGATGCAGTGAGTTTCCATGCCCGCTCAAGATAGGGAAAAATGGTTATGCCCAGAATGTGGAGGAGTTGTAAAATTCCAAACTAAAACATGTAGCGAGTGTGGATTCAACAACGATTAAATCAAAGACTCGTATAAATATTTTATAGTTTATACCGCAATTATGAATTTTAAAAATAAGTAAAAATAATTTAAATGCAATTACATTGAAAAATTGCATTTAACTGAAATAACATCTATACCAATTGACATTAATCCTCAATTAACTCATAATATGATTCATCAGCACATGACCTGCAAACAGGTTTTCCACCGATAAGCTTATGGCGACCGTCAGATACTTTTTCCCCACAAATTGAACAAAATGCAGTAGTATATGGTTTGCCAGGCAAATCTCCTAATCCCAATTCTATTTTTACTTTTTCAACTTTGAATAGTTCTTCAGGAGGTGTTCTTCTAAAGCGAGCTATCATTTCATCTTTAGTTTCCTCATTTTTGAACTTTTTGTTTGCATCAGCATCAGTTATCCTTAAGGCTTCACCAGTCTCCTGATTGTAAAATGTTGCTGCAAATTTACCATAATACATTTGTTTTAATGTTCTTTTACCCATGGAACAACCAGTAACTGATTGGACAGCATCAGACATACACCTGTCAATTTCCAAAAATACAATTAAATTCTTATTTCTTTGATTTAATTCCATTCCAAGCAATTCCATCCCATACATTGCCAATTTTGTTCCAATTGCAATTCCACCACATACATGTCCATGAAATTCCGCAGACTTTGCCAATTGTTCATCATACTCTTTTTCATCCATATTATCACCTTGCCATTAAATCATTAAAGAAAAATTAAATGCTTGAAACTATTTGCTTAATTTACTATTTAAATCACGAGCAACCAAATAATAGTATAGGTAAAAACCACCCCATGAAATAGCAGCAAATATACAAGCTATGATTATCCATTCGACAATAATTCCAATTCCTAAGTTAACAGGCATCCATTGTAGATAAATTGCAACAAGGAACAATATTATCATTCCTATACCCATTTGAAATGCTACTTGAAGTGGAAATGCAATGTCTTCCCTTTCATATATAAGTCCGGTTAGTGAAAATCCCCAACCAACTACAATTGATCCCATGAATGCATTTATTATAGTTGTACCTGAAAATTGAAGGTTTTGTGGTCCTCTCTCCAATGACATTAAAACCATCACAAGCATTACAATAAAACAACCTACAAAAGCACCCATTGCCAACCTTTTAATTAAATCTATTTTCATAATTCCACCTACAAATCCAAAGCCTGTTTAAAATCCGGCAAATATTTTCTTGAGATATTATCCTTAAGACCATTTTTAAGTTGTATAAACATCATCCCCTTAAGTGAAGGTTTTTTAAATTAACGATAGTAGATTTTGAAATTCTTACAAAATCACCATCCAAAGTCTCTTCAACTTGATATAAAGGTTTTTTAATTAGATATTCACTGTTTTCTGTATAAACTTTAACTTGCTTATCCTCAACCCTAAACATATAAACATCACTAAATTCCAAAAGCGCTATATCAGACCCATTTTTAACTGCCAACAGGTCATTAACATCATCACTTTCAAGAATTGATATTGCTTTAGAAATATTATCCGTAAGTTCATTAGTATGAATATCTGCATGAGGTTCTTTAATATCTCTTGAAACAAACAAATTTACTTTCATAATTTAATTCCTTAATTTCATCATCTCTTCTTCGATTTTACGTTCACGAAAATCTTCACTATCCCAATTATCAACTAAAACATATGCTTTTAAAAAGTCAATCAATACTCCAATTCCCCAAAAAAATACTGGGAACAGTACCCACCAAAATTCCGGAGTGCATAATAAATTAATAATTGCCAATAATGCATTTACAATCACATATGCCTTTAAATTTCTGTAAAATTTTATTTTTCCATCCACTCTTCTTTCTGCTCTTTCGCGTAAACTGTCTGACATGATATTTATCTCCTATAACTCGTTAATAATACATAGTTAAAGAATATATAAATGTCTAGTTGTGAACTCAACCAAGATGCGAATTATGATTACTGAAATGCAAAAAAATAGAAGTGAAAAAAGTGGCTACATTACAGCCACCAAATAATATAAAATTGAAGTTACTGTCGGAACTGTCAGATTGTCAATTCCACCATAACTGAAAGCTTCACAAAGGGTTGCAATAGCTGAAATCATTATGATGTATACGATATTGAATTCAGGCATTGTACATCCGATTGAAGTAAAAACCATCCATACAAATACGCTCATGACAGTTGTTACAACAAACATGGTAAGTGATCCTTCAAGAGATTTTGTACCTCCAAATATTGTGTATTTGATTTTGCCGAATTTTTGACCGATTAATGCTGCAAATCCATCACCATACACCATAGGAACAATAGCCAATGCTACAATCCATATGAAAAACTTATGATCGTTTGGTGGTGAAAGCATGGAAAAAACTGCAATCAATATTGTCCATATCAATGCATAGAAAAATAATCCTAAAGCATGCCCGGATTCAGTTACGCTGTTTTGAATTTTAATAGGTGAATATTCAGTTAATAAGAACAGAGCTATTGTAATCGGCAGTGTTAAAAACCAAACCATTACCCAGGGATCTGAGAAAAATGGCATGGCAAATATCATGTTACCTACCATTATGTGTAAAAATTTACGTGAAACTTCAGGTCTTGTCTTTAAAACCAATTCAGCTACAACGAAAATTACTGCAACGTAAATATATACAATAATCAATGCAAGAATATCGGAGAATATCATTCGTCATCATACTCCCCATATTCGCATCCCGCATTTTCCATTTTCACATGATCGATTAAAGTTCCGTCTTTTTTGTATAGTTTTATTTCACCCCAACCGTTTCCACCATTCCATAAACGGTTGTGTCTTTTTTGACCGTCTGGAGCTTCGTAATTGAATAACATCATTTCATCACGTTTACAGTAAAGCACCATTTCCATTTTGGAGTTTTTATTGCTTGCATTAATATGCCATGTGTGAACTTCATCACCCTCTTCAAAGTCAAAATCGATTTTTACCATGTTCCAAAATCTTGCAAAGTTATATTCATACATTGTTCCTTCATAGTAGAATCCGATTAATAATTTGCGGGGAATAGATATTCCAAATGCTTTTGGTCTTCCACCACCGGCTTCAAATGCAGAGTTGTTTAATTTTTTTCCTGAAATTAGGCTGGTTATATTGCATGATGAAATCCAAAGCCATGGTGAGGTGAAATCTCCTCCCCAATTTTTGTCAGCATATCCGTAAGACTTTTCAGGAATGACTTCATATTCCTCTCCATCAAGCCATACAGTTCCGCTGTATTCTGTTTTAATACCTTCAGCATGCCAAAACATTTCAAAAGAGTTTAGCTTTCTGAATAATGAATTTGCACCATAACCCACATTAAATGAGATTTGTTTATCAATGTCCAAATCCCACATCATGTCTCCAGCATCAGACATGTATTCAGGGTGATTTTCAGCGTCTTCAGCAGATACTCTTGAAAATCCGCTCATATGAGTTTCGGTTAAACTGCAGTCCCCAACCTGAATATTCAATTCATCATCAGGGCAGTCAAAATATTTCATTGAGTAAAAATTATGAATCTGCTTTGGATTTTTTCCCCAAGTACCTGCCTTAATCATACAATAAGATGGCTTTTTACCGGCTGCTTTATTTTCAGGAAGTTGTCCTAAAGTAGGTTCTTCCTCAGCCAATGCCGGATTACATACAAAGTATTCTATGAAAAATGGTCTTGGTTCACCAGTTTTCTTATTATATGCAGTAAAAGAATGCCACCACCAGTCATAACCCTTTTTGGCAAGTGGTCCTTTGAGCATAAAATAATCTCTTTTCAAATCACTTTTATTCATATTAATCCTCCAAAGGTGATATAATATGATATTTATTGAAAATCTTTTAAATAATTTATTATTAAAGCTTAAAAAAAAGAAAAAAAACGATAAAATTTACATTTCAGACATTATTTCAGATATATCTTTACGATAATGAAAAATAATTGTACAAATAATTAACAAAACAATAACGAAATACCTGAAATTTTAAAAAATTCATCTTTATCAATATTGTTTGCTTAACGACAACCTTTTTTGAGAAACTGCACAGCTGAACTGCCAAACTCCATCAGAAGAACATGCTTGTGAAGGCACATCTTGGATGCCCTATCGTTGGCATCATCATTTACCGGATATTGACCCCACAAACACTAAAAATAAGATGAAATTACATCAAATCATGAATTTCATCTTTGATATATAATATTACAATCACTAAAGAGATAACCGCCAAAATAGCCATGACCAATGAAGTTTGTCCGAATGCAGCTACAGAAACACGATTATGAGCAAGTGTTCCACCTGCAAAAACAGTCATTAACACCACAGCAACCGCAGATCCTATTGCACCAATAATCTGTCTTACGGTATTGTTGATAGCTGTTGCATCTTCCACATCACCAGATACAACTGCAATAGTCCATGTTACAGCAGGCATTAAACCTAAACCTGCACCGATAGCTCTTATTATTTGAGTAACAACCATATATTCAACAGAGGTGTTTGAATCATAAGTCATCATTATCAAATAGCCGACAATCGAAAATATACATGACATAATCAATACTTTTCTAACCCCAATTTTATTAGCCAATAGAGGGCCTATAAAATTAAATACAATCATGACAAGAGTTGCTGGAAGCAAAATTAAACCGGAAGTTGTTGCATTGTGAGAAGTTACGGTTTGAACAAACAAAGGCATTATAACATTCAGTCCGCACATTGTGAAATATAGCAGTGCTGAAAATAATGTTCCAAAAAAGAAATATTTATTTTTTAAGGCATGTAAGTCCAACAATGGTGTTTTAATGTTAAATTGACGACGGACAAAGAATATTAAACTGAATGTACCTATAACAATAGGTAAAATTACATAAACCAAATCAAATCCATATCCTGCAATGTTTGAAAATCCAAGCATTATTCCAACACATGCCAAAACGCATAAAATCAGGGACAGCACATCCAGAGGATATTCTCCAGTTTCAAATTCCAATTTAACAACGACTAATGCAATCAATATTAAAACAAATATTATGCCTGCAAAGATTAAAAATATGGATCTCCACCCGACATAATCAATAATCATTCCACCTGCAGTTGGAGCCAATGCCGGAGCAATTCCAATTATGAAACCGAATAATCCCATATAAACCTGCCATTTTTCCTCTGGAATAACCTTAAAAAGCACGATTTGAGTAATCGGAAGTAAAATTCCAGAACCGATAGCCTGAATAACCCTAGCTATAATCAGCACAATAATATTCGGAGACACATACGCCAATAAAGATCCAACTAAAAACAGAGTCAACGAAGACAATAAAATAGTTTTAACTTTAAAACGACGAGTAATATATGCAGATAATGGAATCATAACTCCTAAAACCAACAGGAATGATGAATAAATCCATTGAGCAGTAGTTGAAGAAACATGGAAGTCAGACATGATTCCTGCAATACCAGTTGTTACCACACTCTGGGCAGCACTTAAAATAGCCGCAGCAACAATGAAAACAAGTAATGTTGACATTCCTCTATCTAATTTAACATTCATAATATACACTCTAATATTTATTACAATAAATTATATTAAAAAAAATATATAAAATTAATTTATATAAATAATTTTTAAAAAAAATATATTAAAAATGAACATTAAACTATCAAAAAAATGTTTTTTGTAAAAAAAATAACACTCCCAACGAATATGATTATAAGAATACTATTTAAAAAGACAAAACGGACAAAAAAAATCATATTTAAAATTATTTTATGTGATTTGAAATAATCATGTCTTCAAGACCCAAATCAAAAATCAGACGCCTAAGATGTCTTTCAGAATAAACAACTCCAAACTCATTTTTTATCTCAATCTTAACTTCCTGAATACTGGACAGTCCTTTTGAAATAATATTTTCTCTTAAAACTTTAAATTGAATGTCAGACAACTTTGAATTTCTTCCAGACCCTTCCTTTCTAAATAGTCCATCAAAACCATTTTCATTCCAATCTTTAACCCATTTATAACCAGTTTGAGCAGTTTTTCCTCTTTTTTCCATAGCAGATTTTACACTATCATTGCAATAGATTTCTTCAATAAATGTAACTTTCTCATATAAATCCACAAATTTCTGCAAATCCCTTTTAACCTTACGAATTTCAGAAATGGGGACATCTTTATTAATATTGACCTGCCTTGCCATAAAATATATTTCTTGATAAGATATTATAAAAATTTTTTGTCATAACTGTTGCGACACGAACATCATGACATTCAAACTAAAAATTAATTAAAAAAAAGTAAAAAAAATTCCTCAATTAAATTTGAGGAAGTCTTTCATTTGTATTTCCTCTAGACCATGAGCCCAGATTAGAGTATAAATAACTTAATTGAGTTTTAGTGGATTTGCTTAGATTGTAGTTGAGCTTAACAATCAAACCGGAAGTATCATAATCATTGAAACATGTTTTCATATAGCTCACAGTCAACCAATT
Organism: uncultured Methanobrevibacter sp.; assembly: GCA_900320955.1. Lineage (GTDB taxonomy): Archaea > Methanobacteriota > Methanobacteria > Methanobacteriales > Methanobacteriaceae > Methanocatella. The sequence goes on from ONUN01000062.1 coordinate 7,024, forward strand.
AGTTGGAATTCCATGACTACCATGATCATAATCTCCAGAAGGATTACCCACTAAAACTTTTTTACCATCTGCACTTATATCCAAAATGGCAACATAATGAGACCATGTATGGAAAATTAAAGCACATCCTCCTTTTTTAAGTTCTTTTAAAGCTTTATCAAAAGAACTTTGATAATAATATGAACATTTCATATTAAATTTCTCTAAACCTCTTTTAAGACCGCTTGTACTTGAACCGTCATAATAAGTAGTACCTGAATTTATACTTAAATGCCATTCATTGACATAGTTTCTTAAAACCTGGCTGCACATACTGGATGATGTTGGACCACAAGTATAACCTGTATCCTGCACATCCCTCACTTCAGAATAGGTATAGGATTTTCCTTTTAAATCCACTGTAATTTGAGGAGGCGAATACTTATAATTATTATTAAGAACAAGTTTGGTGTTGAGTGCCCTTTCAATAACATTCCATTTTTCTCTTGGAAGCATATGTGCGTAAGTAGGTTCAGCTTTTGTTTTGAATAATACATATTTAGTCAATTTATTATATAAAAACAAAGTATAACTATCTCTTTTAAGTACAGCACGATATTGAGCTTTTAAAATAGTATATCTAGCGTCACCATCACCCATAACATATTTAGCAGGCATGTAATCTAAATCAGGAACACCATTTTTGGTAGGTACCTTGGAATTGAAAGGACTTCTAGCATTACCTTTCACTCCTGTGACATTTTTGGATGCTGATGATTTAGCTGTATCGCTGGTTCCATCAAAAGTAACTGTAACCAAATAAGTTTTAGTACCCAATTGAGGTTTAACTACAACAACACCTTCGGAATTTGTCTTTTTAGTGAATTTTTTATTGCCAACAGTAATTTTTAAAGTTTTACTAGGCAATGCTGCCGCATAATAACTTTGCAGATAAATTTTTAAATATCCGTTGGTAAGTAGCTTATCATTCCCAATGAGAATTGAAGTTTTCATTGGAACAACGATTTTAAATGTTTTTGAAACGGAATTATAGTCATTATTTCCTTTAAATGTAGCCTTAATTGAATATGTTCCAATATTTTTTGAAATTTTAAAACTTGCAATACCATAAGAATTTGTTACAGCATTAGAATTTTTTTTATCCAAAGTAAAAACTACATTAGCATTTTTAATGGCAGTGTTATTTGAATCTTTTAAGTAAACCTGAAAGTAAGATCCTTTGACAACTTTTGTACTTACAGCTGTAAACACTGTATCTAATTTTTCTTTTCCCTTAGAAGCTGAATAAACATCTTCATTTAAATTTTTATTAAGAACATCATCATTTGATTCCTTTAAAGCGGAATCGTTTTGTGAAGAGGATATCTCCACATCATTTGCTGCATTTAATTCATTCAAATTAGTGTTATCAATTGCGATTGAATCATCAACTTGGTTTATTCCTAATCCTGTTGAATTCACATCACTTGCACATACAACCGCAATATTGAATAAAACTAAAATAAAACAAATTAATGCCCATTTCGTTTTTGAATACATAATTTCACCAATAATCATTGAATTCCTAAAATTTTTGCGGAATTTTCATAAAGAATAATATTTTCTTCTTCAGGAGTCAAACCGATTTTATGGAATAGCTCCATTTCGCTTTCTGCTTCCCACATAGGATAGTCAGTTCCCCATAAAACCCTATCGACACCATATTCATAAATGAATTTTTTTGCATCTTGTGGGGGCAATTCATATAAACTGGAACTCAAATCAACATAAAGATTTGGAGTTCCGGCAAGTTTTTCGGTTGCTTCAGCCCAAACACTCCAGCCAGCAAAATGAGCACCAATTACCAGCATATCCGAAAATCTTTCAAGAAACGGTTTTAACTGATCTGGATTGGAATAATTATACCTGTAATCTCCACAGTGGATTAAGACAGGAACATTACCCTCATTTATAACTTCACCAAGTTTAAAAGCCCTCTCTTCATTTAAGGCGAATTGTTGGAAATCAGGATGGAGTTTCACTCCCTTAAGACCCAAGTCAATTAGATGTTCAAAATCACCTTCAATATCATCACTATCCGGATGAAGGGTTCCAAAACCTGTAAATAAATCAGGACGCTCTTTTACAACATTGCTGATAAATTCATTAATTGACCTTACTTGTTTGGGAGTGGTTGCAACGGAATGAACCAAATAATGAACAACACCCACTTTAGTACCATCTTCTATGAGATTGTCAACTTTACCATTTAAAGACATGTCAAGATCATAAAAATCCCGAATTCCTTTAACCGCTTTTGAAGCAATTTTTTCAGGATAAATATGACAATGAGCATTTATTACTTTTTGCATA
>ONUN01000117.1 GCA_900320955.1 uncultured Methanobrevibacter sp.
AGCATTAAAATAATTTATTTCTTTTTGCGGTGTTTTAATGCGTGGAAATTTATCTAATGAAATTGTATCAATTAAAATTGAGGAAGGCAGTAAAAGACCAATAGCTTTACATGAAAAAAGTAAATTTGGTAAAATTGAAGCTGATTGCTTAAATCTTTCATTAATTGAGGCATGTTATTTGTTAGAAAAGGGTCGTTTGGATATTTATGAAGATGATATTGAATGTACCATAGGTTATTTGATAGATATTTTAAAAGAACAGGAACTATATGGAAAATATGTTGTATATCGTGATTTAAAAGATCGTGGTTTTGTTATTAAGACTGGATTTAAATATGGTTCGGAATTTAGATTATATGACCGTGGAAGAGGCCCTGGTCAGGGGCATTCCGATTATCTGGTAAAGATTATTTTTGAAAATTATGATATTAATGCGCTTGACTTTGCAAGTTATGTTAGAGTTTCTCACGGTGTAAATAAGAAACTTCTTTTAGCAATTGTTGATGAGGATTTTGACATCACATATTATAATGTTGAGTGGACAAGACCATAAGTTTAATTAACAAAAGCAATAATATTTTTATAGTTTTTAATTGTGAAGATAATATATTTTAATTATAAATTTAATTTAAGAGATTGATTGGTGAAAATATGGCAGAATTAATAGATCCATGGGCATCTTTTAGCCTAGATTATGAGAAGTTAGTAAATCAATTTGGTATTGGAAAAATTTCTGATATTTTGGATGACGTTGAAAATCCTCAAAGACTGATGAAAAGGGGAGTAATTTTCGGTCATAGGGAATTCAATGAAATTAACAATTTAATTAATCAAAATAAAGATTTCGCAGTTGTTACAGGTATGATGCCTAGTGGACAAATGCACATTGGACATAAAATGGTCGTTGACCAGCTCAAATGGTATCAGGAAAAGGGTGCTATGCTGTCCCTTCCAATTGCAGATTTGGAATCTTATGCGGCTCGTGGAATGAGTTTCGAAAAAGGTCGTGAAATTGCAGTCAATGAATATTTAACCAATTGGATAGCATTAGGTCTTGACTTGGAAAGGGACAATGTCAATGTTTATCTTCAATCTCAAAATAAATTATTGCAGGATTTGGCTTTCAAAGCTTCAAGTAAAACTAATTTCAGTCAACTCAAGGCAATTTATGGATTTACTCCATCAACTAATATTGCTCATGTTCAAGCGCCATTAGTTCAGGTTGCTGACATATTGCTTCCACAGATTGAAGAGTTTGGAGGTCCAAAAAAGGTTGTAGTTCCAGTTGGAATAGACCAAGACCCTCATATTAGATTAACAAGGGATATTGCGCATAAGTTAAATGAGGATTTAGGATTTTTATCTCCTGCCTCCACTTATCACAGATTCTTGACCGGTTTGACTGGTGATAAAATGAGCAGTTCCAAACCAGCCACTGCAATATATCTTAATGATGAAACTAAGGATGCAGTTAAAAAAGTCAAATCAGCAAAAACCGGTGGAAGGGAAACTTTAAAAGAACAGCAGGAATTAGGCGGACAGGTAGACAAATGTGTTATTTATGAAATGTTGCTATATCATTTCATTGATGATGACAACGAACTTGAAAAGATACGCCAAGACTGTTTGAATGGAACATTGCGTTGCGGTGATTGTAAGGCAATGGCTGCAGAATTGATGGAAAAATTCATGGACGATTTAAAGGACAAGCAGATTGAAGCTCGAGAAATCGCTAAAACATTGATATAATGTTTAAAAAAATCCATTATGAAGTAAAAAAGGCATTCATTGAAAATAAGTTTGCCATATTTGCTTCCACATTCATCCTTTTAATTTCATTAGTTTTAGGATATGTATTTGAACCTTATCTGTATAGTTATTTGAATCCTGTTGTTGAAGATTTAACAAATAAGGTTCAGACAGGCGTAATTCAATTAACATTTCTGGATATTTTCATCAATAATATAATGATTGTCCTTCAGATGTTTATTTATGGATTATTCTTCTGTTTTTCAGCACTGATTCTAGGATACAACGGATTTTTTGTAGGTTATTATGCTGCCACATCCCCAAGCCTATTGCATGTGTTGGTTTTCACAATTCCTCATGGTATTTTTGAATTTTCTTCATGTATTTTAGCATGCGCTTCAGGGTTTATTTTATTTAATTTCGTTTGTAATCTAATTAGAACATTTTTTAAACAGAAAGAACGAAAATTCACGGATAGACTGTGGTATTCATATGATGAAAATTTTGATAAGTTAGTGCAGGCTTTTATAATTCTGGCATTATCTTCAATTTTAATGATTGTGGCAGGAATATTTGAAGTTTACATTACATTGCCTTTAGGTAAATTTTTACTTTCAATTTTAAGTTAAATTTTATATAATAATAGTTTGAAAAATATATATGTGATTTTTTATGATAAGATGTGTTTCATGTGGAGAAGAGTATGACGATGATGAAGTAATCTACACTTGTGAAAAGTGCGGATCTGTACTTGAACTCGTCAATGAAATTGATGTTTCTAAAGATATTTTTGATGGTAGAAAGGATAATTTATGGAAATTTAAAGAATGCATTCCTGTTGATGAAACCAAAATTGTTTCTCTTGATGAAGGTGGAACTCCATTTTGCAAATGTGATAAGTTAGGAAAAGAACTTGGAGTAAATTTATATGTTAAGGTAGAAGGTTCAAACCCTACAGGAAGTTTTAAAGATAGGGGAATGACTGTTGGAATGACTAAAGCAATGGAATTAGGTGTAAGTACTGTAGGTTGTGCATCTACAGGTAATACTTCAGCATCCCTTTCAGCTTATGCAGCTCGCGCAGGTTTACGTTGTATTGTATTCTTACCTTCTGGAAAAGTCGCATTGGGAAAATTGGCTCAAGCAATGTTCCATGGTGCGGAAGTAATGTCCATTAATGGTAACTTTGATGAAGCATTGGAAGCAATGACTGCTCTTGCATTGGAAAAACATCTTTATTTATTAAATTCTATTAACCCTTACAGATTAGAAGGTCAAAAAACTATTGGATATGAAATCGTTAGAGATTTAGGTTGGCAAGCTCCTGACAGAATAATTTTGCCTGTGGGTAATGCAGGAAATATTTCTGCAATTTGGAAAGGTGTTAAAGAATTTTATGACGCTGGTTTTATTAAAGATTTGCCTATGATGACAGGTATTCAAGCAGAAGGAGCATGTCCTGTTACAAATGCATTTAAAAAAGGAGACAAAAGAGTTGTGCCTGTAGAAAATCCAGAAACAATTGCTACAGCTATACGTATTGGAGCTCCAGTTAGTGATATTAAGGCATTAAACGCAATTTATGATTCAAATGGTTATTCTGAAACTGTAACTGATGACGAAATTCTCGATGCTCAAAAGTTACTGGCAAGAACTGAAGGTATTGGTGTCGAACCGGCTTCAGCAGCATCCATTGCAGGTCTTAAAAAACTTGTCGGAGAAGGTGTCATTGATAAAGGTGAAACAATAACCTGTGTTGTTACCGGACACTTGCTTAAGGATCCTAATACTGCAATTGACGCATGCACTCAACCTACTGAAGTTGATGCAGATATTGATACCTTAAGAAAAATTCTAATGGAATGATAAGTTTACATTTTGTAAATCTTATTTTATTTTTAATTTTTGCTTTTTATTTTTTGATTTTATAAGTGTGCTCTTTATTTTACTTTATTCAAGTGATTTATGAAAAACATTTTTAAAGATAATACTGTCACCTTTTAGGTTATTTCAATTTAGTTTACAGTATTGAAATCTTTTGAAATTAAAAGTGTCTGACCAATATATTTATATATAAGCAAATAAAAACTATTTATTATCAAAAAAATGAGGTGTAAATTATGAGTGAATTACCAATTGCTCCTGTAGGAAGAGTACTTAAAAATGCTGGTGCACAAAGAGTAAGTGATGATGCAAAAATTGCATTAACCGAAGCTATCGAAGATTACGGAAATGAAATCGCAGCAAAAGCTGTTGGATTTGCACGTCACGCTGGTAGAAAAACTGTAAAAGCTGAAGACGTAAAATTAGCAATCAAATAGATTTGTTAGTAGTCTTAGATAGTAATTTTATTTACTATCTCTTTTACACTTTTCTAATTATTTTTATTATTTTTTATTCTTAATTTCGCTTATTTTGTTCTATTTTTACAAACATTTATATACTATGCAAACCAATTTATTATTGTCTAGTTCTCTAGAATTATTTCATTAATTACTAAATTTCTATTTTTAGTTTTGCTAAAAATTATATGAAATTCAGAAGTATTTGTATTGAAAGTCTAATCCCTCTTGTTTTTTTAGATTATGGGATTATATTTAGTGATATATGAATTGTTCAAGAATTAGTATTATTAAAAAACTATATTAAATTATTCACTTATTGAATAATTTGAGTAATTTCTATAGTTAAAAAATAATATAACTATATATAATTACATTATATTATGATTCAAAAGAATTATAATATCTGCCGATGGATGGCATAGCCAGATGAAAAAGGAGGTATATTTTATGGCAAACATTTATGTAAAATTTGACACACCTGAAGAATTAGCTAAACAAGCTGAAGAAGCATTAGAAACCGCACAATCTACTGGTAAAGTAGCAAAAAGAGGAGATGCAAAATTAGTTGTTATCGCAGAAGACGTAGATCCTGCTGAAATCGTTGCACACATTCCTGTTCTCGCTGATGAAAAAGAAATTCCTTATGTTTACTTACCTACCAAAGAACAAGTTGGTGGAGCTGCAGGTTTAACTGTTGGTACTGCATCTGCATGTATTGTTGATGCTGGTGATGCTGAAGCTGCTGTTAGTGAAATTGTTGAAAAAGTTGCTGAATTAAAAGAATAATTCTTTTAATAATTTTACGGTGATTTAAATGGAAGAAGGAACTCCTGCTGAAGTCATTGAAGTTTTAAAAAGAACTGGAATGACTGGTGAGGTAATGCAAATTAAATGCAGAATCCTCGATGGTAGAGATAAAGGAAGAATTTTAACAAGAAACATTATGGGTCCTGTTAGAGAAGGTGACATTTTAATGTTACTTGATACAATTAGAGAAGCTAAAGAAATTAAGACTCCATAAGAAGGTGTAAGAACATGAGAACTTGTTCATTCTGTAGTAAAGAAATAGAAGATGGTACAGGAAAAATGTACGTCAAAAAAGATGGTTCAATTTATTTCTTTTGTAGCAGTAAATGTGAAAAAAATATGATTAAACTCGGAAGAGTTCCAAGAAAAGTTAAATGGGTTAAAGAATGATTCAAAAAAGTTTTGTAATGATGAAACCGGACGCTGTCCAAAGACGTCTCATGGGTAAAATATTATCCCGTTTTGAAGACAAAGGTCTTAAAATTGTAGCTGTTAAATTAATTCAAATCGATGAAGATTTAGCAAAAACTCATTATGGAGAACATGCTGAAAAACCATTTTTCCCTAGTTTAGTTGAATATATTACTTCTTCACCATCTTTAGCAATGGTCATTGAAGGAGAAGAAGCTATTACTACTATTAGAAAAATTGTTGGTGCAACTAATCCTTTAGAAGCTGATCTTGGAACAATTAGAGGAGATTTCGGTATGGATACTGGTAGAAATATTATTCATGCATCTGATGCTCCTGAATCTGCTGAAAGAGAAATTGCTCTTTTCTTTAATGAAGATGAAATTTGCGATTACAAAATCGTCGACAATGATTTAATTTATGAATAAATTTAATATTTTAAAAATTTATTATTAAGAAAGATACTATGAAAATCAGATCCCCGATTGTATCAGTTTTAGGTCATGTAGACCATGGTAAAACAACATTATTAGATTACATTAGGGGTAGTACCATTGCTGATAAAGAAGCAGGCGGTATTACTCAACATATTGGTGCTACAGAAATTCCTAACGATACTATTGAAGAAATCTGTGGAAATTTTATATCAAGATTAACTATTAAAGATTTAATCCCCATTCACCAGTTTAAGAAAACGTGGTGGTGCATTAGCAGATTTAGCAGTTTTGATTGTGGATATTAATGATGGATTTAAACCGCAAACTTTCGAAGCATTAAATATTCTTAAAATGTATAAAACCCCATTTATTGTTGTAGCTAATAAGATAGATATGATTTTTGGATGGGAATCACATGAAGGTGCTTCTTTTAGAGAAACCTTTGAACAGCAAGCTCAAAGTGTTAAACAAGAGTTAGATACAAAAGTTTATGAGATTGTAGGTACTCTTCACAAAGAAGGTTTTCAGTCTGAAAGATTTGACAGGGTAAGTAATTTCGCATCTCAAATTAGTATTATTCCAATTAGTGCTAGGTCCGGAGAAGGAATTATTGAAGTCTTGGCAATGCTTTTAGGTCTTGCTCAGGAATACTTAACTGAACAGCTTGAAATTGATGCTAATGCTCCTGCTAAAGGAACTGTTTTAGAAATCAAGGAAGAAGTAGGATTAGGTCTTACTATTGATAGTATTATTTATGATGGTGTTTTACGAACTAATGATGAAATAGCTTTAATGACTTCTTCAAATGAAGTGTTAACTACTAAAATTAGATCTATTTTGAGACCACTTCCACTAGAAGAAATGAGAGATTCTAAAAAGAAATTTCAAAAATTTGATGAGGTAGTTGCAGCTGCA
>ONUN01000139.1 GCA_900320955.1 uncultured Methanobrevibacter sp.
TTTTACTTGTATGTGTCTGTCGAATCTTCCAGGTCTCATTAAACCTGCATCTAAAATGTCTGGTCTGTTGGTTGCTGCAATGATTGCAACGTCTTCAAGCTCTTCCAAACCATCCATTTCAGTTAATAATTGGTTAACAACTCTTTTTGTGACTCCACTGTCTCCATCATTGCCGCTACGGGTACTGGCTATTGCATCGATTTCATCGAAGAATATCACAGTTGGAGCTGCTTGTTTTGCTTTTCTGAATACTTCACGTACTCCTTTTTCTGATTCTCCAACCCATTTTGATAAGAGTTCAGGACCTTTAACGGAAATGAAGTTAGCTTCACTTTCGCTTGCTACTGCTTTTGCAAGCAATGTTTTACCTGTTCCCGGAATTCCGTAAAGGAGTGTTCCTTTTGGTGGTCTTATTCCTAAACGTTGGAATGTTTCGGGATGTTTTAAAGGCCATTCAACAGCTTCTTTCAGTCCCTGTTTTACATCTTCAAGTCCTCCAACGTCATCCCATTTGATGTCTGGGATTTGTACGAGAACTTCCCTTAGGGCTGAAGGTTGGATTTCTTTTTGAGCATTTTTGAAGTCATCTCCTGTCACAACGATTTTTTCCATGACCTCTTTTGGAATTTCTTCATCGTTTTGAATTTCAGGCAATATCCTTCTGACTACTCTCATAGCCGCTTCCTTACATAATGATTCAAGATCAGCACCTACAAATCCGTGGGTTGTGTTTGAAATTTTATCGAGGTCAACATCATCTGCAAGAGGCATGTTTCTTGTATGGATTTCCAATACTTCTTTTCTCTCTTCAGTATCAGGTACTCCAATTTCGATTTCACGGTCAAATCTACCTGGTCTTCTAAGTGCAGGGTCAAGTGAGTCAGGCCTGTTTGTTGCACCGATAACTACCACCTGGCCACGGGATTTAAGACCATCCATTAAAGTTAAAAGTTGAGCAACGGTTCTTCTTTCAACTTCACCATTGGTTTCTTCTCTTTTTGGAGCAATTGCATCGAGTTCATCTATAAATATGATTGAAGGGGAGTTTTCTTCAGCTTCCTCAAAGTATTCTCTAAGGTTTTCTTCAGATCCACCTACATATTTGCTCATAATTTCAGGCCCATTTATTGCAATGAAATGAGCATCACTTTCGCTGGCCACTGCTTTTGCCAGTAAGGTCTTACCTGTTCCTGGAGGACCATGCATCAATACTCCTTTTGGTGGTGCAATACCTAATTTCTCAAAGAGTTCCGGTCTTTTAAGTGGAATTTCAATCATTTCCCTTACTTTTTTAACTTCCTCTTTGAGCCCACCGATATCTTCGTAACTTACATCTACAAGGTTTCCGACACCTTCGATTTTACTTACATCAACAGGTGTTTCGTGCAATTGCACTTCGGTGTTTGGACCGACAATGACGATGTCTTTCGGACTTGTAGAAACTACTGCAAATTTGATTTCTTTCATTGCAGGGGTAAAGTCCATCAATTCGTCAAAAATGCTATTAAAGCCCATTCCCATACTTGGTTTGGAGGCTCTGATTTGTGATCCTATGATGTCTCCTTGAACCATTACTTTTCCAGCAAATAATCCACGTACATCACCTTGAACACGAATGTTCGCTTCGATTGGTGCTAAAACAACTTTTTTAGCTTCAGTAGCTTGAGTCTTTTTGATTGTTACTTCTCCACCGATTGTTGCTCCTGAGTTTTTACGTACTAACCCATCAATTCTTATTACTCCAAGACCAATATCGGTTTGTGAAGGAAGAGCGATTGCTGCAGTTCTTCTGTCTCCGACGATTTCGATTAAATCTCTTTCGCGGATTCCTAAATCATCCATTACATTTGGATCAAGTCTTGCTATGCCTTGTCCAACATCTTTTTGTGATATTGCTTCTGCAACTTTTAGTGTGATTTCATTTTCTGCCATGATAATCATCTCCTTTTATGGCCGTAATGTAAATAATTTTAATGTGTCAAATCTTTTTGTTACTTTTTGTAACTTTATTGACAAACATATCTGTGTATGATTTACTATATAAAGGTTTCGGTTTTAACGAAATTTATAAATTAATTTTTAGCACAGTATATTAACTATAATGTGTTGTTTTAGAGTAATATTTATAAAATCTAAATATGTATTTTTATTTACAAAAAATAAGAAATGTGGTGGTGTTATAGTTTAATTAAAAATTTAATTACTTTTTGACAGATTAATATTTGTTCGTATCTATTAAAACAATTATCTTAGGATTCCGCCAAAACCTGTGAACAATTTTTTGACATTTTCAATAGCATCAGTTGACAGTGCAGTAACTTCAAAGGTTAGGCTTATTGAATTCTCGTCAATTTGCGGACCATTGTATGCGTCAATTAATTTAATGTCAACTATGTTATCAATATTCAGCACTGTTTTTTGAATGGTTTCGACATGGACGGTTTTAGGGAACATGCAACTGATTGATTTGGTTTTTTTATCCAGATTCTCGAGCTTCCACTGATAAAGCTCGTCATCAAGCAATATCCTGATGTTGGCTATTCTCAATTTTTTAGTCTTTGTTCCGTTTTTCAACACTGCAGTTCTATTGTCCACACTTTCTAAAATTCCAGTATGAATTTTTCCGGAGTATATGTGCTTCAGTCCAACTTCCTTGCCGATTGAATCAAACAGTATGCTGTATTCATAATTCAGAGCACCTATTGCCTTATCACTTCTACCCAGTGCGTCTGTAATGTCTCCCATATGTTTTGTCGCATTAATTGCAATATCCATGAATTTCTTATCATCTTTATTGTTGATGGCATCTCTTAGTTCAATTGCCGCATCAGTAAAAGTATTTCTAATTTTAGGACCATTGCTGTTCATGGCTTGAATATTATAAGTTAAATATGGATTTTGCGAAACAATACGTGCAATCATATCAATCATCAGATTGTAGATTGGACTTTCATAATCTTCAGTTTCGGACAAATCAACTTTAAGCTTTTCAATTGCTGAAGCTGTTGAAATAAATGAAAAGTGAGTTAGAACCTGCACGATACTCATCATGTAATCATGTTTTTCAGCAGTAGTTTCAATTATTCGCATATTCTTGCTTTCAAGGTATCTATGAACCTTATCATACCATTCACCCTTTTTATCTGGAGTCAATACTATGACCTGATTGTCAAGTCTTGTGGTTCTTGGGCCAAAAATGGGGTGTGTTGGAATATATTCTATGGTGTCCGGCAGGACTTCGGCCATTGTTTTTGAAGGACCCTCCTTGACGGAAGTCACATCAACCATGACTGACCCTTCTTTCATGTAAGGGGCCACTTCACGGATAACATCACAGGTATGTTGTATTGGAACTGAGATGATCAGCATATCACTAATATTCGCTAAACCTGCATTGGATTCAATATAATTCACGTTTAATTCATCAGCAACAGCTTTACCTTTGCTATGGTCTCGTCCAGTTATATATACATCAAATTCATCTTTAAAGTAGTAGATGAGGGTTTTACCTAAACCGTCAGTTCCACCGATTATTCCAACATTCATGTAAATTAGTTTGTTTTTATCATTAAATAAGGTTATTATTGACAAATTTTTTGTACAATAATTTCGGCTCATAATTTGGCGGGAGATTGATACTCTTCGAATGGGGATGGTGGGGATTTGCAGGTTATATCTATTTCTGTATTCATTAGAGTATACCGCAAAGTAAGAATCCTCAAGTTCTATAATTGAAGTAGTTCAAGGTGTTAAAGTAAATTGAGATATTCATCTCATAATTTACTTTTTTCAATGATTTTCTGTTAAATATTTAATAAGAAATTCCATTTTTTGCAAGTATTTCCTTTAATCTGGCGTTTTCTTTATCTTTTTCACTAATTTCTTTATCTTTTGCGGTGATTTCTTTGTTTTTTGTGTTTATTATTTCTTTGATTTCTGCTTTGTGTGCTTGGTCTCTGTAGTCAAGTTCGTATTCGACAACTTCATCAACTCTTCTCCTTTTGGTGTTAAATTAAAATATTTTCGTATCATTATTCTCAGTACATAATCTATATCATTTCTTAATGTTCATTTGATTAATAAGAAATTCCATTTTTTGCAAGTATTTCCTTTAATCTGGCATTTTCTTTATCTTTTGCGGTGATTTCTTTGTTTTTTGTGTTTATTATTTCTTTGATTTCTGCTTTGTGTGCTTGGTCTCTGTAGTCAAGTTCGTATTCGATTGTTGATTTCTTTGTCTAGTTCACTTCCGTCTCTTTTAATCACTCTTGGCGAATAGTTTTTAACAAACTTTCCAGGCAATTTGAAGTAGTTAAATAGTTCTTTAGCTTCTGTAGCCTGAAAATATTTAACTGAAACATCATTTGGATGATGAACTTTTTTTTTAATAATCATAATTCTGCCTCAACTATTTTTTTTGAGATATCATGAAATCAGTTAAAAAATAATGCTAGCACATATTGTTATTAATCAAAGGTAATATATAAATTTTTTACAGATTTAAAGCAATAATTACTTTTATTTATTAAAATAAAATTATTTTATAACTATTTTGTAAATATAAACATGTGTGAATTTATTAATGTTGATTTTAATTTGTTAAATTGTATTTTCCATAATGGGTAAATTTCATTAATCAGTAATTATAAAATATTTCTGAATAGTATGAAAATTATAAACCAAGATACTAAAGAGGGAATTATTGAAGTTATTCCGGAAACATTGGATGATTTATGGCATTTGTCACATATTGTTGAAGTTGGTGACAATGCATCATCCAAAACAACACGCCGTATACAGGACAACACCGGCGATAAACTCAGAAGCGATAGGGGAGTTAAAAAAACATTTTATTTGGGATTAGACATTGAAAACATCAGTTTCCATTTGTTCACAGGCAAATTGAGATTGACAGGAGTCATCACAAGAGGACCTGAAGATCTGATTCCTTTAGGTTCACACCACACACTTGAAGTTAAACTCAACACTCCTCTTACCATCAAGAAGGAAAGATGGCCGAAATGGGCAATTAAACGACTTAACCAGGCCATTGATGCATCTAAAAAATTATCTGCAATAATTGTCGTATTGGAAGATGACAGTGCAACCTTAGGTTTGATGAGACAATTCGGAATTGAGTATTACGGTCCTGTTAAGGGTCATGTTTCAGGAAAAAGGATAATCGATAAGAACAGACAAAAAAACATTGTCCAATTTTATGAAAAGGTAATTGAATCAATTGAAAAGTTTGATTCAATACAAAACATCATAATAGCAGGTCCGGGTTTTGTTAAAAATGATTTTTATGATTATCTCAAAGATAAACATAATTATTTGGCAAAAATATCAATTATCGAACCTACAGGCTCTGGAGGCAGGAACGGAATAAGTGAAGTTCTTAAAAAAGGAACTGTGGAAAAATTAACCTCTGAAAATAGGGTTGGCCAGGAAATGGGTGCCATCAATAGGCTATTGGAACAGATTGGTAAAAATTCTTCAAAAATTGCTTATGGGCCAAAAGAAACAAAAAATGCCATAAACCTTGGAGCTGTCAGTGAACTTTTAGTATTGGATACTAAGGTGGCAGATGAGAATATGGGTGATTTAATGGACATGGTTGAAAATATGAAAGGTGAAGTCATGGTCATAAGCAGCGAACATGAAGGTGGCAAACAACTGGAAAGCTTGGGCGGCATGGCTGCGATTTTAAGGTATGAAATCGCCTGATTTTTGCTGAAATTATTGACATATTAGATTTATATAGAATAAATATTATAACTTATAATGTATAAGACATTTTTATAATTGTGATATCTATGATGTATACGTCAGTAATTTTTGCAATGGTTTTTGTTTTCATTTTATCTGCTGTTGGAACAGCAGTATTAAATATTATATTTAATTTTTTAGGAAAACAAGGCTTTTTAGGCAATTTATATCCGAATGTGCGCGGTGGAATACCTAGAGGAATTGGTTTAGTGCCATTTATTATTCTATCATTTTATTTATTGCCGAAATTCAATAATCTTGTTTTAATCATTGGTGTTTTTGCTTTTATTGACGATATTCTAGGAAGAAAAAAGTTTGTACCTTTAGGCATTGAATGGGGTCAGCTTTCAAGGGGTATAGGTATACTTCTTGTTATGATTGTGGGAATCATGGAAGGATTGGGTGTTTCTGCAATTCTCATTGCTTTGATGGTTCAGCCTATGAACATTTCAGATATGCAACCTGGATCCACTTGTATTGTAACAATTATCATGTCTGTTTTAACCATTTTAATAATGTTATTAATTGGTTCTTCACCTGCAGGAGAATTATTGGCTATTTACACACCATTGTTAATTTTAGTGGTTTGTTTAGGATACTGCCCATTGGATTTCTCTGGCAAAATCATGATGGGTGAAGTTGGAAACCATACATTTGGTGTGGCATTAGGAATTGCATTTTATATTGTTGGTGGATTTTGGTGGTTGTTACTATTGTTCTTAATCACAACCGCATTGATAGCATTTGTAAGGCGCAATACATTAAAAGTATTCTTCAGACAAAGGCTAGGGCTGATTAATCCTACTTTTGGAGATTATTTCATGGATGTCTTAACCGGTGGGGGATTAGGAGATTGGATTAGAAAATATGTTTTAAAAGAAAATCAATATCCTGTTACAAGCTCGTTACTAATTTCATTAGGTTTTAGAAGATTATTATATAATCCACATGCAAGACGCCATCCTCGTTATTCTAATGAAGATATTAAACCAAGAATAATGTTGAGGAGATAATTTATGAAGGCATTATTCATTGTTACTGGTAGGGGATTAGGCGGAGATGCAATGACTGCTCTCAATGCAATGAATGCTCTTGAAAGAAGGGGAGTGACATGTGAAATAGCATTGGATGCATCTGCTCATGGGACTCTATTTGAAAAAAATGGCTATGAGTGGCACAAGATTTCAGTACCTCATGCAGGAGGGCATTCCGCAACAAAATTATCTGCCGCAAAAGGAGCAGCTAAATTAATTGCCGCAACATTTAAAGCTAGAAGTCTTATCAAAAAATTAAAAGTTGATTTTGTGGTTGGTGTTTTAGGTGGTGGAGCTATTGTAGCATCACTTGGAGGTAAATTTGCACGAAAACCAACATTTTCTTTAATTTCAACACCTCTTGATTCATCATTTTGTCCTAAATTTAATCAATGTTATATTTTGCCTGAATTGGATAAATTCAGATGGGAAAAATTGCCTAAGAATATGGACAAGGCTTTTTATCCATTGTCTAAAGATGTTGATGAAGGGGATGCTGAGGTTGCTTTTGAAAAACTTAAGGAATTTCCTAATTTTGACGAAAACAAGAAAACAATTTTATTTTCTTCAGGATCATCTATTTTCAAAGGAACTATTCATGCGATGGATTTGACTTTAAAGGAGTTCGGCGATAAGTATAATCTGGTTTTGGTTGGACTTCCACTTCATGACGAATATATGGATTTGATAGATGAGAAAAAAATCATTTATGCAGGATACATCACATGGATTAATGATTTATTCAGATACGCTGATTTGGCTGTGCTGACTGATGATGGTGTTTCTCTAGAAGAAGCTTTAGTTGCAAGAACTCCAATTATCGCATTGACTAAAGTAAAATGGGGAAGATACCAGAATATGGCTGGTGTGTTTAAAGGCGCAATTATCGAATCTGAAGTTGAAGATGTTTGCAAAAGCATAAATGAGGCATTTGAGAATATGGATTCCCTAAAACAAAATGCCGTCAAATATGGTAAGCTCTGTTCTGAAGCTGCTGATGATTTGGCAGACAGAATGTTAAAAAAATTAGAATAGTGGTATTATAACCACATGTATTTTATTGTTCTGAAGTTTGCATCTGTTGTTGGATGGACTTCCAGGAACTCCTCATAGTCATCCAAGTCGTAATCTTCTCTCATTAAATATGACAGGTATGCAATATCGCTTGGTGCTGATGGGGATACTGTATTGATTTTGTTGATTTTATTGTTCTTTTTGTCAAATTCAATTTCGGTGTATCCGGTGTCTCCAGTCAGGATATTCCAGAATGCACCAGGTCCTGCAATTCCAGGTATTCCAATTGTGGCTTTGTCATCTTCACTGCATTCACTTTTTTCATTTTCAACAAAACCCACTTCCATGTTCAAACTTAATGTT
>ONUN01000097.1 GCA_900320955.1 uncultured Methanobrevibacter sp.
CAAGAAAAAATAACAGTTCAATTATGAGAGCAATAAAGAGCCCTAAAGAATAATGATAATAAAATATTACTTTTTCATTATATATAAATGTTTTATTTTATGGTAAAAAAAGAGGAATTTTATTTTTTATTATTTAAAATAAAATTATCAAGCAGCCTGTCAAAATCTTCTTCACTGAGATTCTTATCGGAAGCTGCATCCAATATTTTTTGGATTTCTTCTTCAGAAACGGAATCTCCTAAAAAATCAATCAGCAATTCCCTCAAATCGTCGTCATCTATATAAGCTTCATTGGATGATATGGACTGAGAATTTCCGTCTTCATCCAGAATGTAGTATGGGACTTCCCTCATATTCAATCCTCATCATTGACAAATTCATAATAAACTACATCATAAGGATCATCATCAAAACGCCATTCGTTAGGTTCAGCCATTTCATCTTCTTCTAAAAAGAGTTCATCGTCACCCAACTCTTCACCTTCAACTTGAATGACAATATTGACATCTCCTTCGAGGTTTTCAACATCAATTCCCAATTCATCCAAGTCAATGACGATTTCATCTTCGTCAGTACCTTCAGGAACCACAATAACAATTTCATCTCCAGGTTGAATATTTACTTTTTCATCACGCATATTATCACTCCATTAATCTATATTTCCTTCAAATAATTCAATAGAATTATTTTGGATATTACTGGCCAATAAATAGCCTTTTGCAAATAATTCTTCCACATCTATCTTACATTTTGGGCATACAAAACTACCTTGAGTCAGTTCAGTGCCGCATGAAGGACAAAAATTTATTGCAACCATCAAAATACCTCAACAATAATTATTATAATTTTAAACAAACTCATATTTAAACGTTAATGTACAAATTCCCAAAAAAAAATAAAAAAATGGATGCAACTCACAGGTTACTATCCATTGAGCATTTTAAATTTGGGATTCCGAAACTGTTGCGACATTTTACAGAGCATATTTGGGAATTTTCAACAAACATATTGAATAACAAACACTGTTCATCACAGTCAATGTCTATTTTTACATCCCCGCTTTCCAAACACTGTTTTGGAATATTCAGAACTTCAGATGCATTGGAAACTAAAACAAATGTTGGGAAATTAAAGATGTCAATACCCAAATATATTCCATTTGAAATTCCGAAGTCTGCACAATATCCTTTTTTGCCATCAATTTTACCTACAAAGGTATCATTTATCTCATCATAACTTGATATTAATCTTTTTTTCATTATATCAACCTCACACATACTATAACAAACATAACTTATATAATGAACCCAAGAGCATCTGAAAAGTAATGTGAAAATTCAATAACCTAAATAACTTAATTTTAATGCAATAAAATTGATTTAATATTAAAAAATTGATTTAGCAAAGTATTAAAACAACCTAGCACATATTATACTATATCAACAAAAAGGTGTCCCGATTGATTGAAGAGACAGAAGAACAATTAGCTCTTGAAGCTGAAATCAAAAATCAAGCTCAAAAATTTATCGCATATCTGAATTCAACCCTTCCGGAAAGTATGGAATTGGAATATGAGGGATTTTACAGAAGAGGATTTTTTGTAAGTAAAAAAAGGTATGCAGTAATTGAAGATGGAGAAATCATAGCTAAAGGATTGGAATTAGTCAGAAGAGACTGGGCACCGATTGTTAAAAAAACTCAAGAAGCTGTTTTAATGGCAATACTAAAGGAAGGGGATTCCAACAAAGCCATTAAGGAAGTTAAAAAAGTATTCAAAAGAATCAAAAATGGTGAAGTGGAAAACAAGGAACTGATTATTCACACACAAATCACCAAACCTCTTGACCAATATAAACAGGTTGGACCACATGTTGTTGCTGCAAGGAAAATAGAAGAACATGGCATTAAAGTGACACGAGGAACCATTGTACAGTATATAATCGTAAAGGGAAAGGGTTCTATTAGTCAGCGTGCAATACCTTATGAGTATAGTGAAGGATATGCATATGACAAGGACTATTATATCAACAATCAACTTATTCCAGCCATTGAAAGAATTATGTATTCATTCGGATATTCCAAAAAGGACCTGCAGGACATGTCTCGGGGCGAGGTCCAGCAAAGTTTAGATGCATTTTTCTAAAAAAATATATAACACATCACCACCAAAACTAAAAGTATATGATTAATAATGATGAACGTGTTGTTTTCTTTGATGTAGATGGTACTTTGCTTGATACATCCGATTTTGCTGAAACTGCAAGAAAAGCAGCTATCGGATTAATGGTTGATAACGGATTACCATTGGATAAAGATGAAGCATACGGTGTTTTAAAAACTATAATTCGAGAAAAAGGATCAAATTATGGAAGGCACTTTAATGTATTGACTCAGGTTGTTCTTGGCCATGAAGATCCAATGCTTGTAGCACTAGGAATGATAACCTACCACAACGTTAAAATGGCACTTTTAAGACCATTTCCAGAAACAATAAATACATTGATTTATTTAAAAAGTCAAGGTTATCGCTTAGCAGTTATTTCAAACGGAATTACAATCAAGCAATGGGAAAAATTAGTAAGGCTCAATGTACACTCATTTTTTGATGCAGTAATAACATCAGAAGAAGTCGGCAAAAACAAACCGCAAAAATTAATTTATGATGTTGCACTTAGAAAAATGAACGGCAATCCTGAAAAATCCGTAATGATTGGAAATAAATTCAAAGAAGATGCATTAGGTGCAGTCAATGCCGGAATGAGTGCAATTCTTGTAAATTCAGACATTACCGAAGATGACAGAGAGTACATAAAAAAAGAAAAATTAGACATTACAATTGCTGAAGATATTGGTGATGTTAAAACAATATTATAAATCACCAATCACAACTATTTTTTAAAATTCCAACTCCAAAGTCACAGGACAGTGATCGGAACCATAAATCTCATTTAAAATTTTGGCGGATTTTACATTATCCTTAATTTCCTCATTAACATAAAAATAATCCAATCTCCAACCAGCATTCCTTTCACGTGCGCGGGTTCGGTAGCTCCACCATGTAAAGTTATTTTCACCTTCATCAAACATTCTGAATGTATCAACAAAACCTGCCTCTTCAAGTTCATCCAGCCATGCACGCTCTTCAGGCAGATAACCTGATTTTCCTTCACAGTTCTTAGGGTTGTAAACATCAATAGGATTGTGAGCTATATTGTAATCGCCGGTAATGACAATGTTTTTACCTTCATTTTTTAGCTCAACCAGTTGTTTTAATAAGGCATTACAAAAATCAACCTTAAAATCAAGTCTTTTTGCATTCATTCCACTATTTGGAAAGTAAATATTGTATAAAATAAAATCAGGATACTCAATTTTTAAAACCCTTCCTTCACTGTCGAGCTCTTCTACACCAAGACCTCTAGTAACCTCAACAGGCTTAATTTTGGAATATGTTCCAACACCGCTGTATCCCTTCTTTTCGGCTTCATTGAAATACTGTTCATATCCATCAACATCAGCCAATTTCTTAGGAATTTTATCTTGAGTTGCTCTAACTTCCTGAAAGTTAATAATATCTGCATCAGTATTATCAAACCAGTCCCAAAATTCATCTTTTTTGGAAACTGCCCTAATACCATTAACATTCCAAGAAACTAGCTTGATTGACATTATAATCTAACTCCATTGTCAAGAGGAACTTCACGAAGCCAGTTAATATCACTTTTGTAAAGCATACGAATATCTTCTACACCATATCTAATCATAGCAAGCCTTTCAATACCCATACCGAAAGCTAAAGCAGGTTGATTGATACCTAACGGTTTTAATACTTCTGGTCTGAACATTCCAGCACCACCCAATTCAATCCAACTGCCTTTTTCCTCCAAATAAATTTCAGATTCTGTGGATAAATAAGTATAAGGGAAATAAGCTGGTCTGAACCTTACTTCAAAACCTAATTTCTTATAGAATTCTTTTAAGGTTCCTAAAAGATTTTGATAACTGATATTCTCACCACATACAAGACCTTCAACTTGATGGAATTCCGGCAAGTGTTTATAATCAAAGGTTTCTCTTCTAAATACCCTACCTACAGAAAACATTTTGATTGGAGGTTCATGTTCAAAGAGGTGTTTTGTGGAAATTCCTGTTGTGTGTGTTCTCAATACGCTTTGGCGTGCAATATCTTCACTCCAATCATATTTCCAACCTATTGAACCAGTATCGGCACCGGTTTCATGAGTTTCAGCAGTAAGTTTTACCAAATCATCGTCAGGCAAGTCACATGTTAAAGGATTTTTAAGGTAAAATGTATCCTGCATTTCACGAGCAGCATGATCCTGCGGTTGGAAAAGTGAGTCAAAGTTCCAGAATGCAGATTCCACATATTCCCCATTGTCTTCTGAAAAACCCATGTTTAAAAAGATTTCCCTAATTTCATCAATAATGACTCTTAAAGGATGTTTTTTACCAGCAAAAACTGTTGGTGCTTCTGCATTAATATCATATGGACGGTATTCTAAACTTTTCCATTCTCCTTCCTTTAAATGTTCATGAGTTAATTGGGTTGCCTGTTCTTTGATAGTGAAACCATGTTTGAGAATTTCTTCACCTTTTGGCAAAATTGTAAATGAGTGTGATGTTTCTTTTTTAATATTTAAAATATTTTTTCTGCCAGTTAATTTTTTAAATCCATCCATTAAATCATCAGTGAAGAGTTTAACTCCATCAGCATTAGTTTTAAGATAATCAAGAACTTTTTCGTCAACTCCAGCCTTATTGGCAAAATCTTTACCAACATCAGTGATATTGACTACACCCTTATCGATTTGAGCCCAGTTTTTACGGCGCAACCAACCAAGAGCTATGTTGGCTTCTTTTTTATCCATGCCTGTTTCAGAGGCCAAATCTTTCATGTGGATTTCTCTTTTTTCAGCTAATGCATCCAATATCCTTCTTTCTGGAAGTCCATCTTCAGCATATTTTAAACCGTCATCGGTTAAGGAATAGGTTTCTTGAACGTCCTTGTTTACTTCAATTATATCTTTTGAAGCAAGTGATCCTGCTGCACTCATAACTGATTTAATATCCATACCAGTATTTTCAGCTATTTGCATTGGAGTAACGCTAGGATTAGCTTCCAGTTCTTTTAAAAGTTTCTTTTCGTATATATGTAATTCTTTAATGGTTTTTTCGATATCATCACTCATTTAAACACCATGATTTATAGATTAATAATATAATAGTATATGTTTAAAATGATTTATAAAGATAGTGCTAATCTTGAATTACAACAACTTTATCAATACATGAAAAAAGAATTTAAGTCGATAGTCTATAGCTTCTTATTTTCACACACTCTTCAGCTTCATCATCCAATCTGAAAGGGTCTCTTGCAGATACTTCAAAGCATTCTAAAATTTCGTTTACTGCAATTGTACCAGCCACATTAATTCCCTTATTTTTTAGGATTTTGTTAACACATCCGTTAGGACATCCATTAACCGTAACAAGAGGATACTTTTTAAGCATTTCATCATTTATGCCTTCAATATCTGCTGATGTTGAACCCATGCAAATAGATATTACATTTTCATTGTCTTTTTTACAGTCCCCAACTGCAACACGAGACACCAACCCATTGGGACTCATTCCGTTGCATGGGGCAAATGCAATTTTTTCCACCATATTATCATCAATCCATTTATAAGTTTAAAACCTTTTTCTTTTACTATAAAAATCAATTAGCATTGCTAGAACCTTTGATTTTACCAACATACTATTTCATCACCCTTTTAAGTATGAAAAACATTGTTTTTGAAAATAGTTTCTTCAAGGGATTTAATTTGATTTCAGGAGAAAAATCATTATTAATCAAATCAGTTTTTATCCAATATTGCTTATCCGCTTCCATGGAATTTTCTGAATGTGCCAAAGTTCTCCAAACATTATAAAAGACAATATCACCTAATTTTGGATTGTGCAATTTCCCAGATTCAACATCGCCACCAAATTTTTGTGAAATCTCATTGATGTTTTTTGAATCGATTGAATCCTTTCCACCACATGCATAAGTAATCTTATATGTCCTGTTTATACCCCAATGTCGTAATGTTTCATCAATATATTTGGCCACATCCTTTTGACCGGCTCCGGCAGTGGATACGATTACCAAAGCTTTTTTAGTGAAAAATTCAGGCCTGTGATATACATAGGCGGTATGGTCAAAGAAATTCTTTAAAAGAGCGGATACATTCATCGCATATACTGGGCAGGCTATAATTATGCCGTCGGCCCATCTTATCTTATCAAGAATTTCCTTAATTTTATCATAGTGAGGGCATTTTTCTTCACTTTCCAGAATGCATTTAAAACAGCCATTACAAAACGGAATTTTTTCCTTCATCAGATGGATTTCCTCAAAATTCCCGTTAAGATTCTTTTTTGCCTGTTCAACCATTTTCCAGGTATTTTTACGTCTCGGCGAACCGTTGATAATAACATAATTCATAATTACAACTCCTTAAGCTGAGTATCCAAAACTAATTTTTCCCTATATTCAAATCGTTTGTCAAATTCATCAACATCACTCTGATTAACATCAAACACATCAGGATTGTGAAATATTCCTATTCTACTTTCAGGTTTTGTCTCATTCAGCATCTTTATCATGAAAAAGGGACATTCATCTGTGGTATCGGTTCCATCTAGAAAAATATTATAATTCGATGCACTTTCAAAGCCAAATCTTTGATAGTAATTTTCATCACCAACTACAAGAACGAATGAGATATCTTCTTTTTTTGCAAGATCAAGAGTATATTCGATTAATTTTGAACCCAAACCCTGATTTTGATAATTCTCATGGATTGATATTGGACCCAATATGGCAGCATCAACTTTTTCATCATCATAATCAATCAGACCCCATGAATAATTGATATGGCCAATAATTTCCCCACCACATTCAATTACATAAGCCAATTCCCTAATGAAAGATTTGTCGTTTCTTAAATTATGAACAATGTAATGCTCAAATGCTCCCGGCCGATAGATATTCCAAAAGGAATTTCTTACCATCTCTTCAACATTTAAATAATCATTTTCATTTTCCAATCTAATCATGATAACATTACCTCCTTACAGAATCATAAATCAGTTTAATATGCTTTTGTGACTTGTCACTTAACTCATCAACGAACTTGGCATCATCTTCGGGGTAATTTATGATATAATGCTCATAGAGCAAAAACAGCCCATACTTATAGAAGGATTCCGCAAGCTGTCTTGAATCAACATCCTCCCTAACCAACTTTTTAGATTTCATTAAATCGAACAGCACAATCCAGCCGTTGACTGCCTCTTCAATTATGCTTTTTTTAAGAAAATCCCTTATTTTATCATTGTGATATGACTCTATCAGAATTATTCTTGTGATTTTAGACATTTTTTCATCTTTCAGCTGTGATGCAAAGGCGTTTAAACCCTCATTATAAAAATAGTCAAAACTTATGTCCAGATTCGCACTTGCCTCATTGAGTGGAATATCCTCAGACATCATCTTATCAATGTAATAATTTAGAATTGAATCCAAAATAGCTTCCTTACTTGGATAATGATTGTAAATAGAGCTTTCCTTTATTCCAACCTCTCGAGCAATCTGGCGAATCGATACACCATCATAACCATACTCTGAAAACAAATCAACTGAAACGTTGAAAATTTTTTCCTTATTATTGACTTTCATAGCATCACAACTAACAGGTGTTAGTTATAAATATATATTACAATCATATAAAACTAACGATTGTTAGTTTAAAAAATAATAAAAAAAAAGGAGTTATTCGAAATGGGATTTCAAATAACTGACAAATATTGAAGCTGCTGTTAAATCTGCAGTGGTTCCAGGATTATATCTATTTTTAAACATATAATCATCAAATTCACTAACCCTATCGATGAAGTCTGGTGAATCTTTCATTTTAAGCAAATCCCTTGTCATCAAGGATATTTTAAGCGCTTCCTCATCACCATATTTTCTAGATATTAATGTATCCGGAACATGTGACAGAATTGTTAAAAATGTTAAAAGGCAAGCATCATTTTGGGATTTTTCTTCCCTGAGCTTGTGGTAAGTCGGATAACCTATCTCAAAAACGGCAGGCATGTCAGAGGTCATTTCACGGGCAAGCATATCCCATGGAGCTGAAATCTTCAATACATCAAACATTGTTTGACCGTTTTCCCTTAACTCCTGTTTTGCATTGTCGCTTGCAACGTCATACTCATCCTGGTCGCCCATTCCACCGGCATCTGCAATATTTATTGCATCATACAAATCACAAGCATCATCAACAGATGTATTTCCCATCAATAATTTGATATTTTCACGAATATCATCAAATGAATCACTGATTGATGCTGCAACAGCAATTGGTGTTGTCATCATAACAATACCAAGATTGGTGTTGTTTTTAATCCATCTGTCGGTTTCAGCTACAGCCTGTAAAATATATTTGCCCAATTCAGGATTGTCAACATCCACATCAGTACATGCTTCGCGAATAGTATCCCCAATTACAATTCCACTTATTACAAAGTCCTCAAAAACCATATCATCATAATCTCTAGTCCTGTGGACATTACCTGGCTTTGGATATCCGCTCACTTCAAGTGCTGATGCAATTTGAACTATTTTTGCAATTTCATTAGCTTCCATTTATATCATCTCATTCAAAAGTAAATATGGTGCGAAATTAGTGATTATCAAGTCTGCTCCAGCACGCTTAATTGAAAGTAACGCTTCCAAAATTGCTTTTTCTGTTAAAAATCCTTTTTCAATGGCAGCCATAAGCATTGCATATTCCCCACTTACATTATATGCAACCAGAGGCAACATGAACTCATCCCTAACCATGCGCACAACATCAAGGTACGGCAATGCAGGTTTGACCATTAAAAAGTCACATCCTTCAATCACATCAAGCTCACATTCACGAATTGCCTCAACCGCATTGGCAGGATCCATCTGATAGGATTTTCTGTCTCCGGCATGAGGTGATGAACAGGCAGCAACCCTGAACGGTTCATAAAATGCAGAGGCATATTTTGCAGAATATGACATAATCATTACATTATAAAATCCATTTTCATCCAATGTTTCACGAATTGCCTTGACTCTACCATCCATCATGTCTGAAGGCGCTACAATATCCGCACCAGCCTGTGCATGGGAAAGAGCGACTTTAGCAATATACGGCAGGGATTCATCATTTAAAATCTCGATTCCATCATCAGTATCATCATTTTCAACTATCATTCCACAATGACCATGTGAAGTGTATTGGCATAAGCACACATCAGTGATAACGACCAGGTCTGTTTCCTTTTTAAGCCTTCTAACAGCTTTCTGCACAATTCCTGTAGATGAATAGTCAGGAGTTGCAATTTCATCTTTAGTATCTTCAGCAGGAA
Source organism: uncultured Methanobrevibacter sp. (assembly GCA_900320955.1). Lineage (GTDB taxonomy): Archaea > Methanobacteriota > Methanobacteria > Methanobacteriales > Methanobacteriaceae > Methanocatella. Next base: position 9,475 of record ONUN01000097.1, read on the forward strand.
TTCCAAATACAATAATTGATTTCAATCCTTTTTCTTCCAATTGTTTAGCAAATTCAACTCCACTATCCAAAGAATATCTATATTCACCCGGCAGAGAGGAAATCTCCTCTTTTTCATCACCATTAAGTTCTTCCTTAAAATAAATAGGATAAATCAGATCTTCTTTTTCAAGTTTTGTCTCACGAACAATATCTCTAATTTTGGCATTCTTTCTAAGTCTTCTCATTCTTGTAGTCGGAAATTCCATAACAATCACTCAAATATCAATTACTTATACTTTTTATCAATCAACATATATAGAAATTTTGAAAAAATTTAATATCATAAAACAATATTGATCATATACCATCAATTATCATAAGAGGCCAAATTCATGTCAAATTCTATAGGAGAAAAATTCAGAATAACAAGTTTCGGGTCAAGCCATGGGAAAGCTTTAGGTGCTGTTGTTGATGGATGCCCTGCAAACTTAGAATTAACAGTTGAAGATATTCAAAAAGAACTGGATAAAAGAAAACCTGGAACCAGCAGTGTTACAACACCCCGAAAAGAAGGAGACGAAGTCCAAATACTGTCTGGAATTTTTGAAGGAAAAACTGACGGTACTCCAATTACAGGCATTGTTTTCAACAAAAACCAACATTCTAAAGATTATTCAATGTTTAAAAATACTCCACGTCCATCACATGGGGATTTCGGCTGGATGATGAAATACGGAAACTATGACTATAACGGAGGAGGACGTGGAAGTGGAAGAGTAACTATTGGCCATGTGATTGGCGGAGCAATAGCTAAAAAACTCCTTGAAACAAAAGAAATCGAAATCATATCCCACGTTACACAAATTGGAGATATTACAGCAGAACCGCAAGATTTCAATGCAATAAAAGAAAACATTGAAAAAAATCCCATTCGCTGTGCTGATTTAAAAGCTGCAAAAGAAATGGAAGATTTAATTGTTTCAAAAAAAGAGGAAGGTGATTCCGTTGGAGGTATTGTAGAAACAATAGCCATTGGAATTCCTGCAGGTATTGGGGAGCCTGTTTTTGAAAGGCTGGACGGAGACCTTGCAAGAATATTAATGAACATAGGTGCTGTAAAAGGTGTTGAAATAGGTCTTGGATTTGACGTTGCAAATCATCTCGGTTCCCAAATCAATGATGAATACCAAATTGAAAATAATCAGATAACAACAAAAACAAACAATTCCGGGGGAATAATTGGTGGAATGAGCAATGGAATGCCAATCATATCCCGAATTGCAGTAAAACCTACCCCATCAATTTCCAAATGTCAAAATTCAATTAATCTGGAAAAAAGAGAAAATGAAAAAATAGAAATCAAAGGCAGACACGACCCTTGCATCTGTCCTAGAGTAACTGCCGTTGCCGAATCCAGCACTGCAATTGTTTTGGCAGACCATATGATTCGTTCAGGATTTATCCATCCGACAAATTTAAAATCTTAATTTTGCCTTTTTCTTAATATTGAAAGTTCATCAAACTCGTTGTTTTTAAATGCGAGTTGATATGAATTTTTTCTTTCACTATCATACAATGTATGGCTTGTGCTGTGAGCATGAGATTCTGTATCCTTAAGAGAGATTAATCTGAATCTTTTAGGATTATTATAATTAACATTGAATGATAATCCATCAAAAGCAGCAATTACTTTTACGCCAGTTTCTTTAGAAATCTTTTTGGCTTCAGTAACCGGATTTGAAGAAATCATTTTAAGGCCCAAATGAGTCATTACAGCAACTTTCGGTTTTACTTTGTTTATCAAATCGATGAAATTACGAGAACACATATGTCCATTAATTGTCCTGTTACCCGGCCTCAATACACTGGCTATTAAAATATCGGCGCCTTCATGGTATTCTCCCAATTCATCAAAGTATCCTGTATCAGAAGTGTAAGATACTTTAAATCCATTGTAATTTAGTTGAAAACCGACACCTGCAGGGTCACCATGTTGAGTTTTAGTTCCCTTAACTTCGATACCGTCAACTTCAACAACTTCATCCGGCTTCAAAAGCACGGTATTTGACTTGGATTGATGATAGGCAGAAATGCAGGGACCCCATTTTTCAAAACCTTTTAAAACACTTGTGCTTCCAAAAATGGTCCCATATCTTCGAGTCATTCCTTTAGTCATAGCTTCAATAAGAATTTCGGCATCATTATAATGGTCAGTATGTGCATGAGAAACAAATACTCCACTTAGATTGCGGGGATCAAAACCGAATTGGTAAGTTCTAATAAGAGCTCCTGGTCCCGGGTCAATATGATAATTTTTTCCATTGATATTATCAATTCTAAACCCTCCAGTCATCCTTCTTTGAGAGATAGCGGAAAATCTTCCACCACCACTGCCTAAAAATGTCAATTTCATTTTAATCCCATCATACTGAACATAAAATAACATCACATTTTAGAGGAGACTTGTCTTTTTTAAGACATAAATCCTCATTATCTATAGTGACTTTATCACCAATTTTAACATCACTGCTTTCTGTAAACATTATGACATTTTGACCTGGTGCAGCCAATTGTTTCCAATTTCCATCCATTGCCTGTGTTTTATCATTTAATTGAACATACAATATATTTCCATCAATGGAAACAACTTTTCCAATGTCCCCATTATCGATGATTTTTTTGGCCAATTCAATTTCAATGCTTTGTTGAACAATCTGTTCGGTTAAAGTCTGTCTGAACTTAGCCAATACCTTCACATCATTGTCAATAGTCACATTCAAGTGTCTTTGAGCTTGGGATTGGTCAAAATTAGGTTCTTGTTTTAAAACATCACAATTGATACCGACAGTTGGAGTTTTAGCTGCAACTTCTCTTAAAATTTCTTCAAACATTTCCCCCTTGGATTTCAAACTGGAGGAAGGTTTTAATCTTTTTGAAATTAAACTTTCAGCCATCTTCTTGGCAAAATTATTACCGAAAATAACTATGCCTGATTTACCGGAAGTACGTGATGTTACCTCAGAACCCACCAATTCAACTAATTGATAACCGTTACTGGTTCCGTAAACCCTTCTACGCTTTGTTTCAAAGGTTCCTTTGGTGCTTACTTCTCCCCTAACACAATTGCCAACAATTTTTAACTTGGTTGCATCATCAGTAATTTTTACAGAAATGCCCAATTCATCAGCCCTTCTTTTAAATTCTCCATCAGAGCTGATGTCACCATTATACAATTCTTTTTCCAATTTTTCTAAATTTTCCTTATCACCGAAATAACCTATTTTCCTTTTATCAGCTGCCATTACACATCCTTTTTTTCCAATGTAAGCAATAATTAAGCTCATATAATTCCCCTTAATACCATATATCATAATTTCAAAAAATTATAATATCAAAAATTTATTATTTATATATAATTATAGTTATCCTATATTATAAAGTTTAAGAGAAAATCAAAAATTTTTCAAAAATTTCTACTTATTAATTTTTAGATAGTATATGTTTAAGTTTAGTTGAAATAAATGTTTTAAAAATTTTAAATAAAGCCATAAGTGTAAAATAATGGCCGAATCTATTGAATTAAACAACATCTTTAAATATTAATATAACATATATTATAATTATAATAATTGTTAATTATTTATCATTATGAATCGATATAACGTTTATAATGTTAAAAAAAATTAATAAGGAGAAAAACTTATGAAAGATCTCAATAAGATGTTTAAACCTGAATCCGTGGCTGTCATTGGTGCATCCAATACACCTGGAAAAGTAGGATACATCATTGTCGATAACCTCATCAATGATGGATTTAAAGGCGAAATATATCCAGTAAACCCAAAGGGTGGAGAGATTTTAGGAAAAAAAGCATATGCGAACATAAAAGATATACCTGAAAAAGTAGACTTGGCAATAATTACCATACCAGTTAAATTTGTAAACCCAACTGTCAAGGAATGTGGTGAAGCTGGCGTGGAAAACATGGTTGTTATTACTGCAGGTTTCAAAGAAGTAGGAGAAGAAGGTGCTAAATTAGAAGCTGAATTAACAGCACTTGGTGAAGAATACGGTATAAACATTATTGGACCAAACAGTTTAGGAATAACTGATTCACACACTCCATTAAACGGATCATTTTCACAAATGATGCCGCCAAAAGGAAATATGGCATTCATTTCCCAAAGTGGAGCTATGATGGTAGCTATTATCGATTGGAGTGTAACATTACAATACTTGGCAGACGATGACGAAACCAATGTAATCATCTGTTACTTGGAATCAATTTCTGATGATGACGACTTCGTAAGAACCATGAGAGAAACAGCTCACAAAAAACCTATTATCGTTCTTAAATCCGGTTCAAGTTCAGCTGGAGCAGCAGCCGCATCCTCACACACAGGTGCTCTTGCAGGAAGCGACCTTGCATTCGACACTGCATTCCACCAATCCGGAATCATGCGTGTAGAAACCATGGCTGAATTATTTGACTTAGGTTTAGCATTCTCCAAAGCACCACTTCCAAAAGGAGATAATGTAGCAATCATTACAAATGCAGGTGGTGGAGGAGTATTAACCGTAGATGCAATGGAAAAAGCAGGATTAAACCTCGTTCAATTTGATGAAGAAACCACTGCAAAATTAAAAGAATGCGTAACTGAAGAAGGAAGTGCAAAAAACCCTATTGACGTATTAGGTGATGCACCAGTAATCAGATACAAAGAATCATTGGAAATTGTCTTAGGTTATGATGATGTTGACAGTTTAATTGTAATGGTCTGTCCTACTGCATCTGCTGATCCTGATGGAATTGCAGAAGCAATCATTGAAGAGAAAAATAAATTTGACAAACCTGTTATTGTCGTTAATATGGGAGGACCATCCTTTGAAGCTGCAAATGATGTTTTAAGAGAAAACGGTATACCAACCTATGTATTCCCTGAAACCGCTGTAACCGCTCTTGAAGCAATGGTTAGATTCAAAAAATTAGAAGAAAGAACCTATGATGATGTAGTTGAAAAAGTAGATGATGTTGACAAAGATGCCGTTAAAGCAATATTTGATAAAGTCAAAGCTGACGGAAGAGACACTTTACTTGGTAGTGAAGCTTACGCAGTGGCTGAAGCTTATGGAATTTCTGCAGCACCTATCAAATTATCCACATCTGCTGATGAAGCTGCAAGTTTAGCAGAAGAAATGGAATTCCCTGTTGTGCTTAAAATCGCATCCGATAAAATTTTACACAAATCAGATATCGGTGGTGTAAAAGTAGGAATTTCTTCAGCTGAAGAAGCAAAAGCAACCTATGAAGAAATTATTGCAAACGCTAATAAAGCACACCCAGATATTGTTCCTGACGGTGTAGAAGTACAAAAAATGATGGATTCCGGTGAAGAAGTCATTGTAGGTATGATTCGTGACAAACAATTCGGTCCTATGATTGCATTCGGTATGGGTGGAATCTATGTAAACCTTATTGAAGACGTTTCATTCAACCTTGCAAAAGGAATGAGCTCTCAAGAAATTGAT
>ONUN01000132.1 GCA_900320955.1 uncultured Methanobrevibacter sp.
GATTTTTTTTGTTTTTGTATTGTGTTCAATCAAAATGTTTATATATACCTAAATGCAATTATTATATATCGGAAGTATACTTCCGACATATTGTTTCCGGCTACGGCCGATATTAAATTTTTGAGTAAGATAAAATGGATATGTTTAGTGCTGGTGATACTGCATGGATTCTGGTTTGTACATTACTTGTATTACTAATGAGTATTCCTGCAGTAGCATTTTTTTATGGAGGATTAAGTAAAAGAAAAAATGTTTTAAATACAATTTTTTTAACTTTCATTGCATTTTCTATTATTAGTATAATTTGGGTAATTTTCGGTTATCAATTTGCATTTGGAAGTGATGTTAACGGATTAATAGGTTCACCAACCAATTTCTTTTTACAGGGAATTTCTTTGGATGATTTAAACGGAACAATTCCGACATTGTTGTTTGTAATGTTTCAATGTGCTTTTGCAGGTTTGACCTGTGCGATATTGTCTGGAGCTTTAGTTGGCAGGATGAAAACAAAAGCATGGGTAATATTCGTTCCGCTTTGGGCTTGTTTAGTTTATGTCCCTATTGCCCACTGGGTATGGGGAGGAGGATGGCTAATGCAAATGGGAGCATTGGATTTTGCAGGAGGTGCAGTAGTTCATATTAACTCAGGTATTTCTGCATTGGCTGTCGCTTTAGTATTAGGTAGAAGAAAAGACACTTCATTAATTCCACACAACTTAGGATATGCAGTTTTAGGAGCTGCTCTTTTATGGTTCGGATGGATGGGATTCAATGGAGGATCAGGTCTTGCAGCAGATGGACTTGCTGCAAATGCAATCATAGTTTCAAATGTCTCAGCTGCTATGGGTCTTGTTGTTTGGACTATATTGGATACTTATATTGTAGGAAAACCAACAATACTTGGTGCAATATCCGGTGCAGTTGCCGGTTTGGTAGGAATTACTCCTGCAGCAGGTTTTGTTGATGTTTTTGGAGCATTGGTGATTGGTGCAATATCACCGATAATTTCATACTTTGCTATATATTACCTAAAACCTAAATTAGGATATGATGATGCTTTAGATGTATGGGGAATTCATGGTATGTCTGGAGTTTGGGGTGCAATTGCTACTGGAATATTTGCTGTTCCAGCAATTGGCGGAACTGCCGGATTATTATATGGAAACCCTGACCAGGTTTTGATTCAAATAATTAGTGTTGTGGCCACTATTGTATATTCATTTACAATTAGTTACATATTAGCTAAAATATTGGATAAATCACTGGGTGGTATGAGAGTAGACGAAGGCGAAGAGATCGGAGGATTAGATTCCAATCTCCACAAGGAGTCTGCTTATAACTTTAATTCATAGGTGACATGTTATGAAAAGTATTGTAGCTATTATCAGACAAGAGAAATTCAATGATGTTAAAAATGCCCTTTTGGAAGCAGGTTGTGAAGGAATGAATGTAACTGAAGTAAAGGGCAGAGGTAGTCAAAGAGGTATAAGAGAATCATACAGAGGTTCTAGTTATTGCATTGACTTGATTCCAAAAACACGTATCGAAATAATTGTTAAAGATGACGGTGTAGATTTAATTGTTGATGCAATTAAGAAAGGAGCTTATACTGGTAATATAGGTGATGGAAAAATATTTATCTACCCTATTGATAATGTAATTAGAATCAGAACTGGTGAAGAGGGTGATAATGCTGTTTAGGAATTTTTCTTAAAAGTATAAAATGGGGAATAATTTTGTTTATTTCCCAATTAAAATTTTTTCATTTTAATTTCAATAATCAATAACGACACCATTTATTTCGGATAAATCAACCCATGGACTTATTCCTTTTAGTTCGTATAATGTTCCATTTATGTATTCAAAGTCAACATTTTTATTGTCGCTTTCTAAATGGACTCTGTCATCGTTAATCTCACCTACTCTTTTTATGATTCCACCATATTCTTGAGAATTAGCTATAACAATGTCTCCAACATGAATATTTTTTGTTTTATTCACCAATACACTTTGACCATCCTTTAAAGTTGGATTCATTGATGTTCCACAGACATATGCAATAATTGGGATTTGATTTTTACCCAAACTTGAATCAATATTGATTTCAGGATTTTTTAATCCATGTCTGGTGCATATATCATTAATTCCATTGTATAAAGTAGTGATGTTTGATGCTGAATCATTCATAGCATCCAATGTATAATCGCAGATTTCACCATTCAAACTCTTTGAGTTAATATTGGCCATTGTATGAGTTGAAACGCTGACATTTTCACCATCAATGTAAATATCTACAGTTTCCTTAGAAATTAAATTAAATGCAAAAATAGAAAGTATGATAATTATAATTATAGCCAAAATTATTTTTTTAGCCATTTACATCACTCGTCCATTATGTTTAAATCCATATTAAGCAAAGCTTTCATTGTTTCAATATCGATTTGGCCGGGTGCTGTAACGTCAGTTCCAGCTGCAAAAGTAATTGGTGAGTTAAATTTGGATGCCATGACTCTGGTGTAGCTTCCTAGGTCGCCCATGGAAATGGCAATAGTGTCGCTGCAATGTGAAAGAACTGCAAGGATTGTTAAGGTATCCTCTAAATCCTGAGGCATAAATGCAACTTTTGCAATGTCTCCTAATTCCTGTTCTTTTTCAACAATGTATGTAATTTCATTTAAATCAGGTGTTTTTTCAAAATCATGATATGAAACGATGGTTTTTACTCCGGTATCATGTATTTTTTCTATATATTCGTCATTGCTTTGAAGTTCAATATCAACATACTCCACTAACTCAGCGCACTGGTATAGTATATTGAAGCGATCTTTTTCACTACCCTTAAAAGAACCGCCTTCAGTACTGATTCTATTGGTGGCTATCATTGGAAAATTAATTTCTTTGATTGTATTTTTAATTTCAGTAATGTCAGGATTTTTAAGTCCATCAATTCTAAATTCTAACACATCAGCTCCTTTTTCAATGCAATCCTCAGCTACTTTTATGACGTTTTCACAATCTTTTTGAAAAATGGGAATTGCAATTTTGGTTTGAGAATACATTAATATATAATATTATATATTGTCATTATTAAATTTTCTTCAAAAAATTATTAATGTTTATATAAATTAAAAAACAAAATATATACCAATAAAATATTTATATTTTATTTGTTTGTTTAATAAATTTTAAATAGGTGTTAACTTGAAAATTACAGCTATAGGTGCAGATATTTCAAAAAATGATGTATCTTGCAGTACTAAGCTAGTAGAAACTATTGAAAAAAACCTTTATAAAGTTAAGGAACTAGGTGCAAGGAATGTTGCTTTAACAAATGTCACTGGTGATGATGTTGTGGTAAGTGCATTTGTAGAAGATGATTTGCTTGAGCCTATTAATGAAGGTATTGTAAATATTTTAAAATTAAGTGCAGAAGACTTCGGTGATTTATCTGGAATTTCACAGAATCCTGAAGAAGCAGGAGAGGGAATTTCATATGCTGAAGCAAGCATAAGACCAGATAGATATCCTGATGCTATTGTTTTAGGTTTTGACACATATGGTGGTGAACCATTTGTAGCAGATGTGGCAAACTCTGCTATTGAAGCTGCAGAAGGCATGAAAAATTGTACTGATGTTTCAAATTATATTGAAGCTAAAACAAGAAAAATACCGGGTGTAGGTTATGTTTCACCAGAAACGGATGATCCAGTTGTTGTGGCTACTGTTGAAAATATAGAATCTGTTGGTGTGATTGCAGGAGCGATGATTGGTGCTGCACTTGGAAATAAAAATACTTATTTAGTTAAAAGAGGGACAACCTGTAATGTGTTGCCGGGTAGTGTAATATTTTCCGCTACTGCTTTTATGAATGGAAATGTTATTGATTTAGCAGTTCCATTTGAAAATAAAACAAGAATATTAAGATAGGAGTTTTATATATGATTTTATTAAATGAAGATACAAAATGTTTGGTTCAAGGAATAACTGGAAAACAAGGTTCATTTCACACAGAACAAATGTTAAAATATAATACCAATATTGTTGCAGGACTTACTCCTGGAAAAGGTGGCCAAGACTTTTTAGGAGTGCCTATTTTTAATTCAATTGAAGAAGCTAAAGAAGAAGTTGACATCAATTCTTCAATTATTTTTGTACCTGCAAG
>ONUN01000098.1 GCA_900320955.1 uncultured Methanobrevibacter sp.
ACAACAACTTCAGCTACTTCCTTTAAATTTTCAATACCTTTTTCGTTAATAGCGTCAGCAATAAGTACTTTCATTTTTTCACCATAATAATTGTTTTTAAGAATGAATATTTAATAATAAATATTAGATAAAAATATGTTTTTTATTATATTTATAATTTTAAATATAATTCAGTAAAGTAATATTTTTATAATGATAGGTCATAACATTAATTGTTTTATTGTTTATATATTTTTTAAGAAAGAATGGTAATTCAATAATGAGGTGAAAAAAATGGTGTCTTTTGAAGAATTTCCAATTTCAAGTTCAAATTATATTGCAGGATATAAAATAGTTGAAAATAAAGGATTTGTATACGGTTTGACAGTACGTGCAAGAGGTATTGGTGGTGATATAGGTGCCGGTCTCAAAGGACTTCTTGGTGGTGAAATTAAACAGTATGTTCAGATGATGGAAGATTCAAGAGAGGAATCTATTGAACGGTGCATTGATCATGCAAAAGAATTAGGTGCAAATGCAATTATTTCCATGAGATTAGACTCAGACAGTATTTCTCAAAACATGCAAGAAGTTTTAGCATATGGGACTCCTGTTGTAATAGAAAAAGAATGAAGATAATATGTTTTTTGATGATTTGAGATATAAAGAAAAAGTAATTCCTCAGTGTATTTTAGGTTATGGTCCTTTCATGGCCGAGCCTTACTTCGGACATAGGTCTAGACTTTATCAAATTGATTTATATGACAATCCCCAAAATATTGCGGATGTAATCATCGAATCATATAACAATGGTGTAAGGGCTATAAACCTTGTTAATGATGACAATCTGCTTAAAGCATATGATATTGCATCTGAAAATGGATGTGAAATGAAGGTCATTGCCACAATTGGAAAAAGTGATGTGGACTATTTAAATCCTAATTATGATATTGCAAAAGAAGTGGATTGGGATGATGATATTGAGCTGTTTTCAACTTATGATTGTCCGGTAATGCTTGTTGACGAATTTATTGTTGACGGATATGATTGGAAGTTGACTTCAAAAATATTGTCTCAAATAAATGATGCTGGATCACTTTCTGGTTTGGTTACTGCATTTCCATCAAAAACCACAGATCTTCTCAACGACAATATTGACACTGATTTATTTGATTTTTATATGATTCCCTACAATTCCCTATCCTATATGATGGATATAAGTGCTTTTAATAAAACTCAAAGACAGGAATTCATTCAAAAAATTGTCGACTTAAACAAAAAAATTATTGCTTCAAGAGTTTTTGCAGTTGGTGTTTTAAAACCACATGATTCCTTTGAATTTTTCAGGAATGTCGATTTTGTTGATGCAATTGCTCTTGGTGTGGCCAGTGTTGATGAAGCAAAAAAAGATTTTTCACTTTTGAGTGAATATTAGAATTTCACAACTTCGTATTCCTCAAAAGGAACTAATTTTTCTTCTTCAAGTGAATCATTTAATGCTTTTAATCCATTAATCAAATCTTTTATATTTTTATTGGACGGTTTTTTACCTGTAATCTGCAGATATTGTCTTGGACTAATGTTGCAGTATTCGCATTTGAAATTGCAGCATCTGTTTTTTTCTTCGCATCCGTATCCTTCCTGATTTTCATCTGTTCCGATTACGATATCGTCCAATATTTTGGATACTCTTTCATCAGATGCAAACATGGCTATTTTTTGTGTTTTTCCACATATTCCTATAGCTTTTTGACCTGCATAATTACAAACCCATTTGATTGGGTAGTTTTCCATATCGCTAATGCTTAAATTCTCCATTTTGCCACCTAATTTTCTTTTCTCTCTTTAATCATTTTCAATAATTCTTTTGAATTTTCAAATTCCTACCACAGACAAATCCTTTAGTGGAACTGCCATTCTTTTTAAGGTTTTTTCAGTTCTGTTTTTTTCAACATTTGCCATTAATGGGGAGTGTTTGTCTGAAGTTTTCATCTTGGCTACTGCATCAAAAGGACTTTTATTTGTTGAAACAACACCATATCCTAACTTTGATAAGTCAAGAGTATCATCAACATTGCTAAATTCAATATCATCTTTTTGAGGTTGCTTTAATAAATCAATATCGAGTGTTACTTTTGTATTTAAAATCTCTTCTAAAATCATGGCAGTTTCTGTATTTGCACGAACAATCTCATTTTCATATTTGTACATTGTCGCCCTTGACACATGGGCCAAGTCTGCCAAATCTTTTAGAGATAGTGAATACTCCTCCCGATATTGTTTTATGACATTTCCGTCAATTTTAACAAAGTAACCTCCTCTGTCCGCTAGGATTTCAGGATATTCATTATATAGAATCATGTTTTTCAAGGTTTCAAAGCCAATGGTTGGAATATCGTATCTTTCATAGATTACTCCCTCTTCCAGATAGCCGTTTCTTGATTTTTCTCCGATAATAATTGGGGAAGCAAGAAAAATATTGGCCAATTGTTTCATTTCATGAGCATTTGTCTCATTGATGCTATCTATATTTTGAAATGTTTTTAAAAGTAGGATAAGTAGTTTTTTACGTGCAACTATATCGAAAGAACCCTGATCATATATGTCCGAAGTTTTATAACCCTGGGATTTTAACAGATTTTCGATATTGTGTAGCAATTGGCTTCTAGTTAACATATTAACTTACCTCTTTGTAAACTATATATTCTTATAACTATAATATATGTTATTATTTGAAGGTGATTGTAATTAAGTATTTATATATTGGAATAGATGATACCGACTCTCCCGATGGAATGTGTACCACTTATTTGGCAAGTCAGATAATTAACAAATTTAAGGATAATGGGATAGAGCTGGTTGGCTATCCTAGACTAATCAGGTTGAATCCATTTGCAAGATTCAAAACCCGTGGAAATGGTGGGGTCAGTTTAAAAATTTTAAACAATGAAAAGGCTGATTTGGCTCGAGAAATTGTCCTGAATGAAGTGGAAAAACTATCGATGTTTGACTGTGACAATACAAATCCCGGCGTAATTTTTTATGATGGTGAAATCACTGAAGAAATGGAAAATTATGCATTTAGGGCTATTTATGAGTTCATTACAATCGAAGAGGCAGAAGAATTTGGAAAATCTGTCGGCTGTGAAATTCATAAATTCAAAAAAGGCAGGGGGATAATAGGGTCAATTGCAGCAATTAGCTTGCCGTTATCTGATTATACTTATGAGTTGCTTGCATATAGAAGTGCTGAGAATTATGGAACAAAACGTCAAATTGATTATGAATCTGTTTATTTAATGGATAAAGAAACATTTCCGGATACTTTTGAAAATATTGACTATTCAGAAAATTACATTGCCATAGAACCAAAAACTCCATGTCCCGTTTTATATGGGATCCGATCAAATAATGTGGAATCTTTACAGATTGCCAAAAACATTGTTAAGGTTGGGGAACCTATTGTTGACTGGTGTATTTTCAAAACAAACCAGCATACTGATATGCACATTCAAAAAGCGGATAATATTTCGGACATGAATCAGTTTGGATGTTATGAAGTGGTGGGGGAAGTGAAAAATAAGCCTAAGATTATTGATGGGGGGCACATGTTCTTTTTCATCTTTGATGAATCTGGTGAGATTGAATGTGGTGCTTATGAACCAACAAAAAATTTTAGAAAAATTGTTTCCAATTTACGTCCTGGAGATATCATTAAAGTCTTTGGTGGTATTGGTGAACAAAATACATTCAATATTGAAAAATTTCAGATGATAAAATTAAATGATACTGAGTATCAAAATCCAATATGTGAATGTGGAAAAAGAATGACTTCTGCTGGGAAAAATAAGGGGTTTAAATGCAAAAAATGTGGGAAAAAGATTACATCTGATAAAAAAGTTCCTATTAAAATTACTCGTAATCTAAAAAATTCTCAATTTTATGAAACACCAGTTTCTGCAAGGCGACATCTTTCAAAACCTATTTGTAGGTTGAATTTAATCAAATAAATCTTCTTTGGTTATTTGTTTTTAATTTAACTGATTTTAATTAAAATTATTTTATTCTCTTTTTGTGAACTTTTATTTTATTTTTACTAATTTTTATTCGTATTTTTAGAACTTGTAGGAACTGAATCATACATATTTATATAGTTGTTTTTTTAAAGTAAGGTTATCGCATGTTAATGCATGTTGGGCGGGAGTGGGTACAAATTCCAGATAAACCTAATCATATTTATCGTGAAAAAACTGATAAGAGAATTCTAAAGAAAAATCCATGGAAGGATTATAGACTGCATTTTACTGTACTTATTTTGGTTATTATAGCTGAGTTAATCGGCCCTATTAAAATTCCTTTGTCAGAGAGTGTTCAAGTTTCAATAATGCCTCTTTTATATTCAATGGTTTTAGGTTTGGTATTTTATTTGGCAAAACCTATTACTTGGATTCAAAGAAAGCAAGCTAGGGTTGCTGAAGGGGCTATGATGTTATTCATTGGAATACTGATTGCTAAGCTAGCTGTTTCCAGTGGTCAATCAATGCATTTGATTTTTGAAATGGGTCCTGCATTGTTGTTACAAGAATTAGGACATTTAGCAACACTTCTCATTGCACTTCCTGTTGCTTTGCTGTTAGGATTTAAAAGAGAAGCCATTGGTATGACAAACTCTATCGGTCGTGAACCTGAGGTTGCTGTTGTTGTAGATAAGTATGGTTTTAATTCTCCAGAATCAAGAGGAATTTTTGCATTGTTTATCATAGGAACAATGATAGGTACTGTATTCATTAGTTTTTTAGCAAGTTTAAGCACTTCTTTATTGCCGTTGCATCCTTATGCATTTGCTATGGCTAGTGGTGTTGGTAGTGCGAGTATGAATGCGGCCGCTTTAGGTCCGACTCTTGCAGCATTTCCTGCATTGGAAACAAATATCGAAGCTTTTGCAGGTTTCAGTAACTTACTTTCATTTTCCATTGGAATTTATATTGTGATATTTATAGCACTTCCTTTAACTGAAAAATTATATTATATTCTGGAGCCTAAAATAGGAAGATCATCTGGTGATAAAAAAGATGATTCTGATGAAGAAATTACTGGGGGTAAATAGATGCCTGATTTGCTTGATGAATCTGTTGACGTGTCCGTTGAAGGTATCTTTAATTGGATATTGTTATTGACAATATTTTCCATAATCACAGTTGTTGGTAATTATGTAGGTTATAAGCATCCAATTTATGACTCTTTAGTGGGTATGGGCATATTATCTCTTATTACATTGGTTGGTGTTTGGTTAGAACGTAAACTTCCATTAAACATTTCTTCAATTATTTATATTAGTATAATTGGAATTATACTTGCTTTTCCGGGAGTTCCAACTTCCGAAACAGTATTGCATTATGTTTCAAAGGTTGAATTATTATCCATAGTAACTGTATTTTTAGCTTATGTTGGAATAGGTATTGGAAAAAGTTGGGATGAGTTTAAAGCTCTTGGTTGGAAAGCTATTATTGTTACTATTTTAGTTATCGCATCCACATACCTTGGATCAGCACTTGTTGCACATATAGTTTTAGTTTTGACTGGAGTCCCAATATAACTATTCTATTTTTATTTTCATTTTGTGTTTTTTTGGTATTAATTTTATTTTTTCATACTCTTTTGAAAAAATGTTTTGCTTCGTAAGTTACTATTTAATACTACTTTTTACAAATACTAAATAAGGTGTTTTATGTTTTTACAAAATATTTCTAAATTTATTTCAAACTATAGATATGAATCACCACGGCCAAAGCAGCTTTTTTAGACTTTTTTGGGGTGACCTACAGGGGATCTGCTGAGGATGCTTCAAATATAGCTTTTAACACAGTTGAAGAAATATTTTCTGGAAACTTAAATTTAAATCTAAAAGCATCTGTTCTCGGTAGAAACACAAAAACTAGTATATTGGGTGCTGCATTTTTAAATGGTGTTGCAGCACATGTGCTTGAATTGGATGATGGTCATAGGGGTGCTCAAATTCATTTGGGTGCAGTTATATTTCCAACTGCATTGGCTATTGCTGAAAGTCATGATTTAAGTGGGAGAGACTTTTTGGAAGCGGTCATTGTTGGATATGAAGTTGGAATTTTACTGGGTAAACTGGTAAATCCCGAACATAGGAACAAAGGTTTTCACACAACAGGCACTATAGGAACATTTATCGCAGGAGCGGTTGCTTCAAAATTATTAAAGCTTGATGAAAAACAAATTGTCAATGCATTAGGGTTATGCGGAACTCAAGCTGCGGGCCTCTTGGAATCTGACCATGGTGGATCGATGGGCAAAGCATTACATGCTGGAAAAGCTTCATATAATGGATTGTTATCTGCATTGCTTGCAAGAAATGGTTTTACAGGTAGTGAAACAATATTTGAAGGTGATGAAGGATTCCTAAAAACAATGGTATTTGACAACACTGATTTTGACATTGATAACTTTTCATTTGAAAATGCCCTAAAAGAAGTCGGAAAAGTCAGGGTAAGGGATATCTACTTTAAAAAATATCCGTTTTGCAGACACTTGCATTCATCAATCGATACTGCATTAAAACTTAAGGCAAGTATAGGTGATGAATATGATCACATTGAAAATGTGGCTGTCAAAACATACAAAATTGCTGCCGAACACGATAATTTTAATCCGAAGAATCTGGAAGAACTCAAACAAAGCTTGCCTTATGCTGTAGCCATATCCTTGGTTGTTGGTGAAGTAAGCGTTGATAAGATCAATCAATTAATTGAATATGGTCTTTTGGATAATTATTCCAGTGTCGATGTTGTAAAAAGCATTAAGAATATTGCAAATAAAATGATTATCCTCTCCGATGATAAATTGAATCAGTTATACCCTAATAAACGACCTTCAAATGTTATCATTAAATTGGATAAGCAATTCAGGAATGGTCTGTTCCAGAATTTGACAATGCTTCCAAAAGGTGACTTTGAAAATCCACTCCAGTTAAGGGATTTGATTGACAAGTTCAAAGGGTTGAATCCTCTTTACGATGTAAAAAATTTAACTGTAATTGATAATTTGGAAGATTATTCCATGGTATTTGTTGTTGAAAAATTGAATGGGGCAATATTATGAATGATACTAAAGAATTTCTCAAACAACTTGGTATTGAAGAGACTTACAAAGATTTCCAATCAGATAAAAGATTTAAAGATGGTGGACAGTACCGTTTTGAAGTTCCGGGAATCCAATCACCAAAAACAATGGATGCTCTTTTAAAAGAATCAATTAAAGAGGATATTTTCATTCATCGCGTTACTCAAACCAAGGGAATAATGATGTTGGGTGATGGGGAAATCTCTGAAATGGTCAATTTGGCAAAAGATTACGGCTGTGAGTTATTCTTATCTGTAGGTCCAAGGGCAACTTATGATACTTCAGCCACTGTCCATACTAAAGAAGGCAGTAGGATTGGATATAGGTTAAGAGGTTATGATAATCTGGTTTATGCTATTGAAGATGTTAAAAGAGCATGCAGATTAGGTGTTAGAGGGATATTGCTCTATGATGAGGGGCTGCTTTGGGTTTTAGATAAGATGAGGAAGGCGTGTGAACTTCCATTGAATGTTCATTTCAAATTATCTGCTCATGCAGGTCATTCCAATCCTGCTTCAGCAATATTGCTTGAAAAAATAGGTCTTAATTCACTGAATCCTGTTAGAGATTTACAAATTCCAATGATTGCGGCCATCAGAAATGCAATCGATATTCCAATTGATTTACATACTGAAAATCCAAAGTCTACCGGAGGATTCATAAGACATTATGAAGTGCCTGATTTCATTAAAGTCGCTTCTCCAGTTTATCTGAAAACAGGCGGTTCAGTTGCAGCTAATCATAATTGGGACACTACTGAAAAAGAAGCTATAGCTAGAATAAAACAAGTTAAATTAGTTAAAAGGGTCATTGACACATATTGTCCTGATGCGATTCCATCTCCAAAAAATTCCAATTATCTGTCTGTTCCTGAGTGATTTTATGGATATTGTTAATGATATTTCTAATTCTATTGTTGAAGCTTCAACTAAATTGTCTGATGATAAATTAAGGGCTCTGGAAAGGGCTATTGAAATAGAGACAAATGAAAATGCTTCATGGTGTTTATCACAAATTTTAGAAAACTATAATGTTGCTTGGGATACTAAGTTTCCTTTATGTGATGATACTGGAATTCCTCATGTTATTATAGAAATCGGCTCTGAAAGACAGATTACTGGAGAACTTTTAAATCAGATTTATGAGGGAATTGAATTGGGTTTAAATTCACTTCCTGCAAGGCCTATGGCAGTAAAAGGAAATGACATTGAAAGGATAAAACAGAGTGAAGGTTTATTTGAAAAACCTGGAATGCTTAAGCCAGCACCTATTTTAATAGATTGTGAAAACGATGAGTCCACTTACAAAAGGGATATTTCGCCGGATACTCTAAACATTCATTTTTTGCTTGAAGGAGGAGGTCCGGAAATAAGGGCTAAAACGCTGAGAGTTTATCATAAACGTTCTTTTTCCAATGTGATTTCAACTGCTGTGGATTGGTTAAACGATTCATTGAAGATGTTGGGATGCACTCCTTCAATTCCTGCAATTGGTATTGGCAGAACACATTTTGAAGCAACATCTCTTTTATTAAAGGCAATAGCTTATGGTAATCTGGATAACCAGAGTGATGTCGAAAAATCTGTTGCATCCAAGTTAAATGAAAGTCAAATTGGTCCGTTGGGTTTAGGGGGAAAAACAACAGTTTTAGGTTCATATGTAAATATTGGAAATCAAAGGGCAAGTGGCGTTAGAATAGTTTCAGTTAGGCCATCTTGTTTTGTTGAACCGAGAGTTGCCTGTTTGAAATTGTAAAATTTATATACTTTATTATATTATGTTTAATTAATTAAAAAGGATAAGAAAATCATGAGTGAAAATAATTTTAGAGTTAATCCTCATTCATTAAAAACTACAATTTCTAAAGTTGAAAAGGATAAAATTATTACTCGAGGATATAATCAGAGAGATTTGATTGAAAAAATCAGATATAGTGACATGGTTTATTTATTATTAAAAGGTAGATTGCCTTCTGTTAAGGAAGGAAAAATATTCAATCATGTTTTGGTTTCTTTTTGTGATCATGGTGTTACTCCGCCAAGCACTCAAACTGCACGTTTGGTCGCTTCATCAGGCTCTCCAATTAATTCAGCAGTTGCAGGGGCATTGCTGTCATTCGGCCATAAGCATGCGGGAGCTATCCAAAAAACAATGGAGTTATATCAATCCAAAATTAACTCTTTATATTTAACTAAAGATTCTGCTATTGACAATAAGCAAATTGCAAGTTTGGCTATTGATATTTATAATGAATATATCTTGGGTGAAGAAAAGATTCCCGGTTTCGGCCATAGGTATCATGATGTCGACCCAAGAGCTGATAAATTAATGGATATAGTCATAAAGGAAGGTTTTGTCGGACCCCATATCAAACTCGCGTTGGCTGTTGAAGATTTGGCATATCAAAAGAAAGGAATTAGATTAAATGTCGACGGTGCAAATGCAGCAATTCTGTCAGATTTGGGTTTTGATCCTGAAACTGGCCTGGGAATATTTATCATTGGAAGAATTCCCGGCATTATAGCACACATCAATGAAGAAAAAATGGAAGAAGAGGAATTCAGAAGATTCTGTGATCTTGACGATATAGAATATTATGGAAGGTGAAAAAAATGGAATTTAGTGATGTAATTAATGAAAGATATAGTGTTAGAGGATATCTGGATAAGGAAGTTGAAAAAGAAAAACTGGAATATGTTCTAAAGGCAGCTACAATTGCGCCAACAGGTGTTAATGCACAGGCATTTAAAGTATTTGTTATTGACACTAAAAAATATAAACAGGAACTGTCAGAGATTTATGGAGCCAAATGGTTCGTTGAAGCACCATATGTATTGTGTGTTGTAGCAGAAATAGATAAGGCATGGACAAGACCATGGGATGGAAAAAACATTTCAGACATTGATGCAACAATCGTCATGGACCATATAATTCTGGCTGCTACTGATGTGGGTCTCGGAACATGTTATATTGGAGCATTTAAGAAAAATAAGGCTCATCAATTTTTAAACTTGGATGAAAATGAAGAAGCAGTATTATTTACTCCTTTAGGATATGGCAATGCTGAACCAAGAGACACTCCAAGAAAAGAATTGGATGAATTTGTTGTTTACATGGATTAAAATGAAACTTTTTATTTTAAGTGCGGATAGCCCTGACGAGATAAAAAAAATTTCCGAGGAGCTATCTGAAAAAAAATTTGTAATGGTTGAAAGTGAAGATAATTTCGCTTTGATGAAAAAAAGAAGGTATGGGAATATATTAATTCAAGTTGTCTGTTTAATATTGGCTTTGTCTGTATCAATGCTATTCTTGTTTATTAATGTGGGTTATTTTATATATTCCTATCTGTGGGCGTCTCCTCATGTATTGATTACAACTGAAAAAGTAGGGGAAGACGGTGAAAAACTTGAATTTGACAGTATGGATGATGTATTGAATAAGGCAAATGCTATTTTATAATTTCATCCACACTATATTCTTCTATTTTTCTTATCAGCAAAGGACTTTTTGCATTGATGTATTCTGATTCTTCACCTATTTTGGCATCTGCGAATACTTGGTTTGCATTGGGTTCGCTAAATAATGCTATGATGTCATTTATAAATTCATCATAATCCTTTTGAATTTCTTCATTGCTGAAGCCTAATCTTGGAAGTTCTTCAGTCCAAATGTCTTCTCCAGGTGAAAATTTTTTATCAACTAATTTGCCGTTATCGATTTCACTATCCAGTGTCAGTGAAAAATTTTTATTTAAGATTATCCAAACTGCTCGTTCCATATATATTCATTAGATAAAATGATATAAATATTATGAAGTTGATATTAAAATTAGTGTTATTATGGCAAATGTTAAATATTGGGTGTATTGTTAGCCTTGATGTTAATTATTTGGGCAGTGTCTCCAATTTTAAGACATCAACCTTTAACTAATGATGTTATGGCAACTTCAATTATATTAATTTTGATTGCAATTGCATATCTGATAATATTATTCAATCCATCTTGGACCAAGGCGGTTTTCTTTTTTGAAGGAATTGTGATTGGTGTTTGTGGATATGTGTTATTGGATTATCCATTTAATATTGAACTGGTTGTAGTTGGAGTAATAATCATTATTATTGCTATTCTTGCTTATTTGCAAAAATTACCGCCTAGTATTTTGAAATGGTTCTATAGGTAAATTATTTATCTTTTATTCTTTTTTTTATTAACACTTTTTATATAAATTTTGTATTTTAAATATATTTTTTTAATTAAAATTAAATTTCAGCTATTTTTACTGATATTAAATAGTAAAAGATATATATATTGCACAATAAAAATAAGTGTACCATGGTGATTAATTATGGCAGAGATATCAGACGCAATCGCAATGATAAAA
>ONUN01000131.1 GCA_900320955.1 uncultured Methanobrevibacter sp.
GATTTTGATTATCCTGGAATACCACACTTTGCATATTCCAACTTATAACAACAAATATTAATAATCCTACAGCAATAACAAGCATTGCATCTACAAGGTTTGAGGTTCCAGCCATTGGATCTTCTTCACCTTCGGAAAAACGTTTTTTAGATTTATCCCTAACCATCGCCAAAACCCCTTATTGGTTTAATTTATCAAGCAATGCATCTGCAAGCGCATCCAAATTAGACAAGTACTCTTCATACCATCTGCGTCTTACTTTAGATACAAAATAGGCTACAGCTCCTGCACCAATACCTACAACAGTTGTATCAAAAGCAACAATAATAGCATTAGCTAAAGTATTTACATCTCCAGCACCTAAAGCAGCAAGACCCGGCCCCATAGGAATTAAAGTACCCATCAATCCTAATGTCGGTCCGATACGTGTGACAACATCAGTTCTCTCGATTGATTTTGAAAATTTATTTTCTTCAAATTCAACTAATTTTTTAGCAAGAGCATGTCTTGATTCAGGAGTTAAAGAATTTGCACGTAAAATCTTAATTAAAACAACTTTTTGAGATTCATAAATATTAGCATTTTTAATAACATTCTTTATCTCATCTAAAGAAGTTGCATTTGATATGGAATAGATTAATTCTTCAATTAGCTCAGGAGTGATTTTCTTTCTTGAAGTATATTCAGAAATCAATCCTCCAATTGCAAGTACCGCAAAGACTGCAAAAACTACCAAAAATATGATTACAGGAATCTGCAGACTTTGTGAAATCATATTTAATGTTGATGTTAATATTTCACTTCCAGGAATTGTTGTTACCATCAAATCACCTAATTAAAATTACTGTTTCTTCTAGACATTAGTCCACCTATAGCCACTATAACAAGCACCAATATTAATGCTCCAATCAACGAATACGGAGAGGATATTGATATTGCCTCCATAGGATTTTGAATCATTGCAGTAATGTTCGGCAAGAACAGTGCAGACAATAGGAAATAAATTCCCAAAAAGAACATGAAATTGCCCAATACTATTGGATAAGGCTTATCGATGAATTTTACCAGGTAATTAGATGCATAATAAGTTACAACGATTGTTAATACTAATGCTAAAGCTACAATTACACTTAAATTCATCAATCCTAAACCTACAGTAGGCGCCACAAGCATTATACTCACTATAATAGAACCAAAACAACAAGGGCATGGAGCAACTACAGCCATACAAGTAGCTGCAGTAGTATTCTTTTCAAATACCTTATATTCCCTAATTGTAAATATTCCTGCTAAAATCATGATTATTGCCATGATTAAGAAAAATTCAAAGTTATACGTATAAATTAAATCTGTAATTTGATCTGTGAAAAATGAGGAAATTTCAGTCAGTATTAAAACTCCCCCACCATATCCGATTGACACTACTGCCAAATATTTCTTTGACATGTTTGCAAGGCCTGTAGCGAGACCCAATTTGATTCCAAAAATTAAAACCGCTGACAATATACCAAGTTGCCATAAAATATTTATTGCATCCATTAAAACACCCACTATCTTTCATTAAATAACTTATCTAAATCTTGAACTTTATCCTTATCATCTTCATTTCTAAAGTATCCAACAGCCACAACCATAATTAAACATAAAATAGCTAAAACAGCAGCAATTGACAAGCCTACTTCACTGGCTGATTGGGATGATATCGGATTTATTTCAATTGACTTTTTGACATCTGCTCCCTCTGCAGATGAACTTCCAGCCTGGACTGATTCACTTCCAGCACCTACATTAGAAAATGCTTCCCCCTGAGCATTGCTTCCACTTTGAGCAGTGGATTGAGTAGTTGTGGAGCTGGAATTTGTTTTAATAGTCGAGGACGAAGTTGATCCTTTTACAGGATTTTGAGTTGAAGCCTCTTTTTGATTATCTTTTGCTTCAGTTTCTGGTGGCTGAGTTGTTTGAGTATTGTTTTTAAATACAGGATTTTTAGTTGCTTCATATAATTTAGGAAGCAGTTGCGCTAAAATATCCGGATTAACATATTGTACAGCCCATTGCATCATAGCAATGTTACCGCAACTACAATCACAACATGCCACCCCATTTTGAACTGTTGCTTGAGCCCAAGTATTTGCAATATCACTTATTGTTGCCTTATCCGCTTTCCAATATCCATCATGGATGGTTGTAAGCATTGTTCCACTCATAGAAATAAGTGAATATGCATTATTTCCACTCATCAACCAATCTTTAACACCAATATTGTATTTATCATTGTAATAAGTATTGTAAATTCTATTCCACAAGTCATCTGATACGGCTGATGGTCTTGTTACTTGCCATCCATGCAAATTGCTTACAAATTTATTTGACATGTAACGAGCACCACTATAACCTTCTTTCATCATTCCTTTAATCCAATCCGGATTATCATATCTTGCAGCAATTTCTCTGTACATCACTTCCTCTAAAGATGAAATGTATGCATTGTTCTTATCTGCATACATCAACACATTGAATTTAGGAGATTTACCTGAAATATTTTCTACAGTCATTGATAAACCTCCCCAATAATCAAAGAAGTCATCATTATCGAGTACACCATATTGGTTTGTATTACGACTGGCTACAATTGTATCGGAGTTTGAAAGAGCCCTTAGGAATACCAATGGGTTTGTATCTCCCCAATAATTTTTGGAGTACATATTACCCATTCTTCCAAGGTAAAAGTCTGCAAGTTCGCCTGTATCGTTCCATGTCCATGACATTGATACCAATTTTGATATTCCTGCACCATAATCTCCATTAGGTGGTGCAAAAATACGGGTTATTGCACATTCACCGGCATAAGTGGCATTATATCCTTGACTTAAATAGAATAAAGTATCCTCAATCCAGTGCTGTGCCACATAATTTGAATTTAACGGCTCATTATAAATTCCATAATAGTTAATGCTTTGCATTACTCCTTCAAGAGCTTCACGCAATTGCTTACCATATGCAGAATTCATTAAGGTAGTATCCTTTGTTAATGTCAAGTAGGACCTTGCAAGTGCAACACGATACGCATTATCCATCAATATTGATTGTGATGAGTATAAATCTCTGAATAATCCACTTGTAATTACAGTTACATCAATTCTTTTTTTAGCCCAACCGCTAGGACGATTCAAATCATCCAATTTGATTACTTCAGGCATTGCACTCACTTTTTTACCGGTTGGATTACCTTCATCATCATAACCTGCACTTGATGAGTCTGTCCAGACAGGTTTCATACCCAATAGGTTAAGTACAACAGAAACCAATGCCCCATCATCTCTTGCAGTTTCTACACACCAGATACCCATTATAATCTTTTCAGTAGCGTCATTTAAATCAGCAAGTGTTAATAAAGCAAGATTTTTTGCATAATCCCAAGCATCCATTGTTGGAAGTTCGGATGATTGATCCTGGAACATGTTTTTACCTGTCGGAAGAATTGCAGGTTTTATTACAAGTTCTCCACCTTCACCAACTGGAACATATCTGCCATTTAATCCATCAAGCATTGCATTCAGTTCATTGGAAATGCTGAAATTAATAAGGTCAATATACTTTTTAGCCAATTCAAGACATGCCAAGAATGTAGGATTGTCGAATTTTTGATTTTGACTTATTAAAATATTATTGACAGCATCAACATCCCAATAAATCAATGCTTTAACAATATAGTAGGACTTGTTTAGAATAAATTCCCTTTCAGATGCAGACAACTGATTATACCCTTTTGAATAGTAGTAGTTTGAAAGTTCTGTGAATAAATTTAAAACACCACGATTATTGTCAAGAGCATAATCATAGGACAACATAGCTGAAACTGTACTTGCCAAGTCCTGTTCACTCCAGGATTGACCCAAAGCATGAAGTCCCAACGGATACAATGTGGACTGCATCTCCACTAAAAACCTGTTTACTTTATCTACAAACAATGCATTAGAGATTTTTTTTACCTCGTCTTTTGAAAGACCCAAATTAGTGTAGTAATCATTTTTTATAATCAATTCACGCAATTTATCAGCAGTTTTGGCATTCGGATTGGTAGTGTAGTCATTTGCCAAATTAGCTGCAACACTTAAGTTTCCATATAAATGAGTGTAGGACATTGGAGAGGTTAAATGTGAAATGATTACTGCAAAACCTCTTCTTTTTGCCTGAATAGCTTCAGCCAAACCATCACATCACCAACTACAACTGATCCGTAATCTGTAGCTGAAAGCAGGATTTCTTTTCCAGGCAACCATTCATGTGTAGCGTGTCTTCCAACGAAAATCATTGCGTTATGGTATTTGGTCTGCATATAGTAATAAGCTGCCAAATACTGATGGGTTGGAGCTACAGCAGTACAGTGATATAAGTTTTCAATGTCAGATTCCCATCCCCTTTGAGGTTCAGGAGCAATAAATACATTTCCATAGGTTAAACCAGGTATTACAAAGTAATCAATACCATTTCTATTGACAACCATTACGTTACCCGGTGCATCTCCCCAGCCGTTTAAACCTGATATATTTAACTTTTTAAACTCATCAAAGTACTTTAAGAATAGATTATAATATTTTACATCCTGAGTTTTGGTATAATTTTTTAAACTGGATACAATGTTAGTTAAAACGCTTTTGGATTTTACGGAATTCTCTTCTGGAAGCAGAGCAACAACCTGATTATACCAATCGTCAATTGTATCTCCAATTGTTTTTGTATAGTTTAGCTCAACAGCGCGCCTTGAAAGCTCACCAATGTAGGCAACAGGTCCTTCACTAACTTGTATTTTAACAATTTCATCCAATGAATTGAACCATTTTGTATACTCTTTAACAGGCAGTAATGTAACGCCTGACTGGTTTGCTAATTTTTCAAGCTCCCCCGGTGCCCAAGTAGCTACATTAATACCGCATTTAAGCATTAAATTCTCAAGTTCAGTAATATTGGCAGGCAATTCACCAACATCATAACCGGCATTTTTTAAAGTTATGAGCATATTATAGATACTGGTTATGGTATCCAAGTAACTTGAGCCAATATTTTGCTTACCAGGAGGATAGTTATAATAGATTATTGAGATTAACTTATCGATATTGGAAGTGTATTTTAAATCAACCCATGAATCAATTCTGTCAGCCAATAACTCAATATTTCTATCGTGAGGAATGTAGGTAGTGATTTGTGCTCCTGTTCTATTGGAAATATATTTTGATTGACCCCCGACAAATGTCGCATCAATGATTCCCTGAGTTTCGGCAATGGTAATGTGCCACCATTTATCACTTTTTTCTGTTG
>ONUN01000100.1 GCA_900320955.1 uncultured Methanobrevibacter sp.
TGATGAAATTGAAATGCTTTTAAAAATTGGTGAAAATACAGATTATTTAATATCTTCCTCTAAAAATATTGAAGATTATTATTCTGAAGCTTTTCAAATTGATAAACAAAAGATTAAGGCGCTTGGGCTTCCAAGACTGGATTACTATTTTGAAAATCATGATTTAAATAAAATTAAGTCAGATTTCTGTGAAAAATACGATGTTGACTCCAATAAAAAAATTATTTTATATGCTCCTACTTTCAGAGATGAAAAGAAGTACAACAATGTCTTTGATTTCCTGGATTTAAAGAAATTCAATGATGTTTTGGGTGATGAGTATGTCCTTGCTTTGAGACTGCACCCAAAGATAAGGGATTTTTATGATGATGCTATTGAATCCGGTGAAAACTACATTGATTGCAGCAATTATCCTTCAGAACAGGAACTGATGATGATAAGTGATGTTTTGATTACCGATTATTCATCAATAATGATTGAGTATGCAATTTTAGATAAGCCTATTTTATTTTTCGTTTACGACTTGGATAACTATTTAAGTACTGAGAGAGGATTCTATTACGATTTTAAAAAGACGGTTCCAGGTAAATTGGTTTATAATTCAGATGAGTTAATCGATGCAATTAATAATGAGGATTTCGATAAAGATAAAATGACAAGTTTTGTGAAGACACAATTTGATGTGATTGATGGCAAATCATCCAAAAGAGTTGTTGATTTTATTTTAAATAACGGTAGGTAATATGGATAATATTAAAGTTAGTGTTATAGTACCTGTTTTTAATAATTCAGAATATATAGGTACAGCACTAGATTCAATAATTTCTCAGGATTTCAGCGGTTTTGAGATTATAGTGATTGATGACGGTTCAAGCGATAACAGCTTAGAACTTATAACTGATAAGTTAAAAGATATAGGCATTCCAAACAAGATCATTCACCAGGAAAATCAGGGTGTCAGTGCTGCAAGAAACAAAGGAATTGAAGCTTCCAGCGGTGATTATCTGGTTTTTGTTGATGGAGATGATTATATTGCTCCAAACCATCTGTCAAGTTTATACAATGGCGAAACTGATTTTAGTTTAATCCAATTGGTGAAAAAAGAAGGAGACAATGTATCCAATCCTCATCTTTACTCCCAAAACTACCTTTCAACAAAAGAATTCATTGAAATGGAACTTAAAATGCAAATTCCATTCAATTTTGTACAGCTAATGTATAAATCAGACATAATTAAAGAGAATTCTATTAGGTTTTCCAGCGATTATGTTTATGGGGAAGATACATATTTTGCCCTGACTGCATTAGGCTACGGTGAAAAAATAGCTATTTCAAATGAAATAACATATTATTATATCCAACATCAAAAATCAGCAGTAAGAACATCTGAATTTAGACGTTTTGAAATTGTAAAAGCCTTTGAGCAATTGGCTGATTTCTATAAAAAACAAGGTTGGGACGATTTATCCAATTTAATAGTAACATCCAGAATTCCAAAAGCCATTTTTGGAAATATGAACTACTTTTTTTATAATTCCTATGATGTTGATGAAGTAATTGATAAAATGAGGGAGATGGATTTATTTACCAAATTATCAAAGTTTGAAGGTGACAGCAAATTCAAGCTTAAGATTCGATTATTTTTATTAAATCCTAAGTTATATTATAAAATGTGGAAAAGATTAAAAAATTCAATTGATTAGTATGCAAGTTTCTGTTGTAACTCCGAATTATAATGGTGAAAAATTTTTAAAGGCATTCTTTGATTCCCTAAATGAGGACTGCGAATTTATAGGGGAGCTAATAATAGTCGATAATGGATCAACCGATAAAAGCAGAGAGTATATTAGGAATTACTCATTTAACTTTCCGGTCAAACTTATTGAAAACAGCAAAAATTTAGGTTTTGCTCCGGCAGTCAATCAGGCAATCAGGCAGTCCACATACGATTATGTTTTTTCCATTAACAACGACACTGAAATTAAGAAAGGTTCCATTAAAGCCCTAATTGATTTAATCTCATCTTCCGAAGATATCTTTTCAGTTCAGGCTAAAATGCTTCAATATAATAATAAGGAACTTATCGATGATGTTGGAGATGAATACAATCTGCTTGCATGGACCAAAAAAACAGGTGAAAATCATAATTCAAGCGAATATGTCGAAGTTGAGGACATATTTTCATCATGTGCCGGAGCGGCAATGTATAAAAAGTCCATTTTGAATGAAATTGGAATGTTCGACGATAACTTCTTTGCATATATGGAGGATGTGGATTTGGCCATCAGGTCCAGAATATATGGCTATAGAAATTTATTGTGCCCTCAAGCTATCGTATATCATATCGGAAGTGCAACAAGCGGAAGCAGGCATAATGAGTTTAAAGTTAAGCTGGCAGCGCGCAATAACGTTTGGGTTGTTTATAAAAATCTTCCAATACCATTGAAAATCCTAAATTTTATATTTTTATTTTTAGGCTTTCTAATCAAATACATTTTCTTTTTAAAGAAAGGTTTCGGTCCGACTTATTTGGCAGGTATAAAAGAGGGTTTAAATACGAGAAGCAAAATAGATAAAGTAAAATTTAATTCTAAAAATACAAAAAATTATTTTAAAATCGAGTACAGATTAATAATCAATACACTAAAATTTTTAAAAAGATAGAATAGTTGAGTTTTATGGACCTTTCAATCGTAATATTGAATTATCAGACATTTGAATTAACTAAAAATACAATCAATTCCATTTTTGAATATGAGTATCCTTTTAGTTATGAAGTTATTTTGGTTGATAATGCATCTGCCGATGATAGTTTGTCCAGATTAAAGGATTATTTTAAAGATAAGGTTATTTTTATAGAATCCCGTGAAAATAATGGATTTGCAGCCGGAAACAATCAGGCATTGAAAATCGCTAAGGGAAAATATCAGCTCTTGTTGAATTCAGACACAATTGTTTGGGAAAATACCTTGCAAAGCATTTATTATTATATGGAGGAACACACCGATGTCGGTGCAACAGGATGCAGGGTTCTTCTTGAAAGTGGCGATTTGGATAAGGCATGTAAAAGAAGCTTTCCAAACGTTAAAAACTCCTTTTTCAGATTATTCCATATTCCAACAAAAAGTGAGGACGATAATTATAACTTAAACAATCTCCCTGATGATGGAATATATGAAATTGACTGCCTAACCGGAGCATTCATGTTCATCCGAAAGGAAGCTTTAGATGAAGTCGGTTTTTTGGATGAAACATTTTTCATGTATGGTGAGGATATTGATTTATGTTTTAGAATAAAACAGGCCGGATGGAAAATTGTTTACTATGGAAAATCAAAAATCACTCACCTTAAAGGTGCAAGCAGTAAAAAACAAAAATCCAAATTGATATATGAATTTTACCGGGCAATGTATATCTATTATAAAAAACACCATGCTAAGGAATCATTTTTCATTACAAATTTTGTAGTGTATGTTGGAATTGCTCTTTTATGCGTTTTAAAGCTATTTCTAAATTTATTTAAAAAGAAAGGTTAAATAATCATAACTACCAAATATAAATTAACACTAATTTTTTGGTAGTTAGCATGATAAAGGAAAATCAAAGATTATTGAATATCAGTTTGGTATTAATTGACGCACTAGTCATAATAGTGTCATTGTGGTCTTCAATATGGTTAAGGTTTCATACAACTCTGTTCGGTCCAATAGGTGACCATTTGGGCTATGAAACATATGCACTTTTCATGTTTGTCGCTGTTATACCTGTTTATCTAATTTTGTACTTTGCTTTTGGACTGTACAAGCCGCGCAGAACCTATAAAAATATTTTCTCGGAAGCAACTCAAATTATTAAAGTAAATATTGTTGCATTTTTTGTATTGGTATCTATTTTATTCATTATCAATCAACCGGACTTTTCAAGAATAATGCTTTTCCTACTTGCGATTATTGCATCATTTTTAGGAATTATAGAAAGGTTTATTATTAGAAGCGTTTTAATCAATATGAGGATTAACAATAAAAATTTAAAGCATATTCTTATTGTCGGCGATAATGATTTGGCTTTTACTTTTGCCCGCAAAATTAAAGAAAATCCTTATCTTGGCTTTTCAATTGGAGGAATATTGGGAAGGCCGGAACATATTGGCCAAAGCATAAACGGAGTTAGGTTTATCGGATCTTTTCATGATTTAGATAGAATTCTTGAAAAACATAGATTTGACAGGGTTGTTTTGGCGATTCCATTAAAATACTATTATCGTATCAATGAATTAGTGCAAAGCTGCGAAAAAGTTGGAATTAAAGCAGAAATCATTCCAGATTATATAAGATATTTCCCAGCACAGCCATCTGTGGACATGATTGAGGATATTCCTATAATCAATATTCGCTATGTTCCGCTGGATGATGATTTTAATAAGTTCGTAAAAGGGTTTTCCGATTATTTGATTGCAATTATAGCCATCATTATTACATCTCCGATAATGATAGTTACTGCAATTGCTGTTAAAATAACTTCACCGGGTCCTATAATATTTAAACAGGAAAGAATTGGCCATAACAGTAAACCATTTCAGATGTATAAGTTCCGTAGTATGAGAGTACAGGATCCTAGGAAAGAAAGATCCGAATGGACTACAAAAAACGACCCAAGAAAAACTTTAGTCGGAGACTTTATTAGAAGAACAAGCATTGATGAGTTGCCTCAGTTTTTCAATGTACTGAAAGGCGATATGAGCGTTGTCGGTCCTAGACCCGAAAGACCATATTTTGTTGAACAGTTCAAAAAATCAATTCCGAAATATATGGTTAAACATCAAGTAAAACCAGGTTTGACAGGTTGGGCTCAAATCCATGGATGTCGTGGTGATACTTCTATCAGAAAACGTATAGAATATGATATTGAGTATGTAGAGAATTGGCACATGGGTTTGGATTTGGGAATAATGATTAAGACAGTATTAAAGAAAAATCCGAATGCATATTAATTTTTTTTCACACTTTCACATTTGTGTATTTCAATAATATTTATATTAAATTTTTTTCAATATTGGCATGTCGATTACTTTTCAGATGCTCTCTCTAATACTTTATATACATTCTAAATTAAAATTATAATTAACTTTTCTATGAGGGGTTTGGTATGCAAGAAGTTTAAAGATGTTCCATTTGTTGATGAAGTCAATTTAGCACGTGAAGTTTTAAAAAATCATGGTGTTAGTGACTTTGAAACTATTCCTGCCGAAACAGATTCAAGTGAGGATAACGATGATGAAGCTTTCGATACAGTTGAAAGCGATGATGAAGTAAGTTTTGAAATGACCGAGGATCTTTTAGAGAAATACGATAAAGTAAAAGATAAAATTACTCAAGAGGAATTTCTTTCCAGAATGGCAGAATTTAAAAAACAGGAATCTTCAAATCCATTCATGAACGATTCTGGATTTGCTGATATGGTAGTTGGCGAATTGGTCGATGAAGAAGTTGAAACATTATCAGAAAAACCTGAATTCGCTGTAAAAACCATTAGTCAACTTGAGAAAGGTAGTAAAGATACAACTATAGAAGGAAGAGTTGTATCCATTTCAAATAAAAGATCATTCAAAACTCGTAAAGGAGGAAAAGGTGAAGTCTGCAATGTGGAATTGCAGGACAATTCCGGAAAAATGAGAACTGTATTCTGGACTCAAAACATGCCTCTTTTAAAGAAATTCAATGAAGGGGACATTATTCAAATTAAAGGTGTGGATATTAAAGAAGGTTATTCCGGGCTTGAAGCTAATCTAAGGCCAAGAACATCCATTATCAAATTAGAAGAAAATCCTTCTAAATTCCCTGTTTATGAAGAAGAAATCACAGACATTGCTGATATCGAACCAGATACCAAAGTTAATATTATTGCAAGGATTGTTAGAATTCCAACTGTAAGAAGTTATGAGAAAAATGGAAAAGAAGGAAAAGTCGCATCACTAGATTTACAAGACGCTTCCGGAAAAATCACATACACATTATGGAATAAAAATGTTGAATTAATTGATGAGTTGAAATTAGAAGATGGCGACACTGTAAAGATTCTTGCTGCTCAATCCCGTGAAAGAACCAACAGGGACGGCATATCTGAAATATCTTTAAGTCACTGGGATGGAAGAATAATTAAAGGTGACTTTGATGTTCCTGAAGTGGAACAGGAATTCACTAAAATCGGAGATTTAAGTGAAGGAACTGACCTATCAATTAAAGGTGTTGTTGTAAGACTTCAAGATATTAAAACTTTTATTAGAAAATCTGACAATACTGAAGGTAAATTAAGAAACTTTGATGTAGGAGATTCTTCCGGTTCTATTAGAGTTACCGTTTGGGGCGATGACACTGAATTGCCAATCAATAAAGGAGATGTCCTTAAAATTATTGGCGGTAATGTTCGTTTTGACGATTACACTGAAAGCGGATACTCAATGAATACTAACTTTAACACACAGATCACTATTAATCCAGAAAATTTATCCATGGAGGAAATTGAAGAATTTGAACAATTAAAAGAGCAATTAAGACCAACCCCTATTGGAAATATTGCGGAAATTGACGATGATGGAATTGAAATTGATATTCAAGGCAGATTCCTTTCAGTCAATGATACAAACGAGTTCCAAAGGGATGACGGCTCTGTGGGTATTGTTCGTTCTGCAATTTTCGCTGATGAATCTGGAAAAGTTCAATTATCCTTATGGAATGAACGTGCTGAGCAAGAATTTGAGGTTGGTGATGCATACCAAATTGAAAATGCTAGAACTAGACTGGGCATGTATGCTGTTGATTTAAACATAGGAAGTGGTTCTAGATTAATTAAGTTATCAGAAGAGCAAGCTTCCGCAATGTTTATTCCTGAATTATCTACATTAGAAAAAGCACTTTATGACTATAAGAAAATTTCTGATGTTGATGAGGATGAGGAAGATGTAATACTTCTCGGTAGAGTAATTGAATTAAATGATATTCGTAATTTTGACAGAGATAATGGTGATACTGGTAGTGTTAGAAATATAGAAATCGCTGATGACACTGGTTCTCTTAGAGTTGTATTGTGGAATGATGATGCAAAAATGGATTTGGAAGTTGGAATGCCAATCAAATTACAAAACCCACGTATGACAATAGGTATGGATAATCGTATTGAAGCTGTCGTTGGCAGAGGCACCACAATTCTTGAACCAAGCGAAGATGAATTAAGCAAATTACCAACTTACGATGAATTGAAAGAAGCTATATATGTTCCAAAAACTATTGAAGCTTTATTGGAAGATGACACTAATATTCGCGTCACCGGTACAATTAAGGAAGTGGGTACTGATAAAAATATTCTCAAAAGATGTCCTAACTGCAGATCCAATGTTGAGACAACAATTGAGGAAAACGTTTGTGACAATTGTGGACATGCATTCGATGAACCAAATTACACATTAATGATACCTACTAGAATTGAAGATGATACTGGTGATATTTCAGCTACATTCTTTGATAATTTAGCTGAAGAATTAATGGATATGAAAAAAGAAGATGTTATCAATTATGTTGAAGATGGATTAGGTATTGAAGAAAAACTTGAAGATTTAAACGGGTTGACAGTAGAGATTATTGCTAATGTTAGCTTTGATGAATATAACGAAGAAAGTAGGTTAAATCCTAAAAAAATTATATCAAAATATTTTTAAACAACTAAAAAGGAATGATTGTTATGGTAGAATTAGCAGATTTGCCAGGTGTTGGTGAGAAAACAGCAGAAAAATTAAAAGATGCAGGTTTTGCTGATATGATGAGATTAGCTACAGCTACTCCAAAAGAATTATCTGTTAAAGCAGAAATTGGAGAAGGTGTTGCTGAAAAAGTTATTGAAGCTGCACGTAGAGCTGAAAACATTACTTTTGAAACAGCTTTAGAAGTCGATGAAAGAAGAAAAGATGTAGGTCATATTACTGTAGGTAGTCAAGAATTCAACGATTTAATCGGTGGAGGAATTGAAACCCAATCTATCACAGAAGTATTTGGTGAATTTGGATCCGGTAAAAGTCAAATTTCACATGAATTGGCAGTAACTGTTCAATTGCCAGAAGAGCTTGGCGGTCTTGACGGTGAATGTGTATTTGTAGATACTGAAAACACTTTCCGTCCTGAAAGAATCAGACAAATTGCTGAAGGTTTTGAATTAGATAGTGAAGAGGTTTTAAGTAGAATCCATGTTGCCCGTGCATTTAATTCAGCTCACCAAATTTTAATGGTTGATAAAATTAATGAACTTATTCAAAGTGGAAACAATGTTAGATTAGTTATAGTAGATTCATTAATGGCTCACTTTAGGGCAGAATATGTTGGAAGGGAATCCTTAGCTGTAAGACAACAAAAATTAAATCAACATTTACATTCACTCCAGCAAATTGCTAATACATATAATGTAGCAGTATTCTTAACTAACCAAGTACAAGCTAAACCTGACTCCTTCTTTGGAAGCCCTACTAAAGCTATTGGTGGACACGTATTAGGTCACGCTTCCACTTATAGGATTTGGCTTAAAAAAGGATTGGCAGGTAAAAGAATTGCTCGTTTAGTTGACAGTCCTCATTTACCTGAAGGTGAATGTGTATTTAAAATTACTAGCGAAGGTATCGTTAGCTAATTTTCTCTTTTCTTTTTTTTTAATTAATTTTTTATATTATATCGTTTAATTATTATTATATGAATGAAATTGAAATTACTATTTTATCAATTATTTTAATGATTGGTATTGGATATGTTTTAAAAAGGATAGATTTTTTATCCGAAAAAGACATCAATCCTTTAAATAAAATTGTAATGAATATTTTATTGCCCTGTATGATTTTTTCTGCACTTTATTCTTCGGATTTATCATTAATTCCTAAATTGGGCATTCTTCCTTTTGTTATTTTAATCAGTTCATTTGTTACTGGTTTGGTTTCTTTTGTTATTTTGAAGAAATTGGGATATGATGATAAGAAGTTATGGAGTGTACTCGTTACTGTAATGATTGCAAATACTGCATTTATGGGATATCCAGTAAATTTGGGCATTTTTGGTCATGAAGGCTTTTTAAGAGCAATATTTTGTGATATAGCTACAATGTGTATCTTTCTGATACTGTCTTTTGTTTTGGTTATTAAATTCGGGGGAACTGTTAAGAAGGCCATTCGTAGAATTGCTCTTTTTCCGCCGTTGTGGGCTATCGTTTTTGGTTTGGGGCTAAATATTTTAAATGTTTCTATAGGGCCGGTTTTAGATAATACTGTTCGTTATTTGGGTAATGGAGCTATTCCGTTAATTATGATTTCATTGGGCTTATCTATTGATCTCGGTGGTCTTTCAAGAAGCAAATCCATGGTGGCATTTACTTCTGTAATGAAATTAGTTTTTTTCCCGGCAGTTGCATTTGTTGCTGTATTATTTTTAGGACTTTCAGATCTTCAGTATACAGTTGCAGTTGTTGAGGCCGCAATGCCTTCTGGAATGTTGTCATTGGTACTTGCAATTACTTATAATCTTGACTATGAATTGACGTCGGATTGCATATTAATCAACACTGTAATCTCTTTGATTACACTACCTGTAATTATCATGATTTTATAGTTAAAAATTTAATAATTATTTTTAATTTAAATTCTTTATTTTTTATTTAAATCATTAAAATTATTTGTTTTAACTAATAAATCTAATATGGTTTGTATTTTATTTTATACTTTGTTTTTATTCAGATTTCATTTTCTAGTATATAAACATTACTCTACAAATTCTATAGAAAGCTTTATAAATGTGGACTTACTACATTAGTATATCTAATACTATGTAAAATTTCACTACTTGTTTTAAAAATTGCAATTTTTATATATATTAG
>ONUN01000145.1 GCA_900320955.1 uncultured Methanobrevibacter sp.
GAATGCAAGAATAGATAAGGAAGGAAATCTTGTAGTTAAAAGAGCAGATTGGACTAATTAAGAGTGATTTATATGAGAATGAACTTAGTTCTAGAACTTATGGATGTTCCGGGGCAGTTAGTTAAAGTATTGGAACCAATTAGCAGTCTTGGTGCAAATTTAGTAACTGTTATTCATAAAAGGGACTATAAAACTGAAAACGGCATGGTTCCTGTTCAACTGACATTGGAAGGTGAATTTGAAGACCTTAAAAATGTTGTCAAAAGATTTGAAGATTTGGGCATCACAATTACTGAAATGGATGATGTTGTTTTAAAGGAAAAGATAAGTACAATCTTTTTCGGACATATTATTGACAATGATTTAAGAGACACAATGGACAAAATCAATGCTTTAGATGGTGTTTCAATTGTTGGATGTGAAATTAAATTAGATGGTGAACATAAATCTACTGCATTATTGAATATTGAAGCAGATATTGGTCTTAAACAGGTAGTATTTGATAAAATTGCAGAAATTGCAGAAGAAAAAGAAATACTTGTTATTAATGAGGTTTAGTGATTATTATGGATGAATGTAAAATTATTATAATGGGATTTGGATCAGTTGGTCAGGGTGTGGCCAATGCACTTTCCATGAAAAAAGATTCAATTAAAGATAAAACTGGAGTAACCGTTAAAGTAGTTGCTGCAGCTGATTCCTCTTCATCTGCAATTTCACAAGATGGATTAGATGAAGAATTACTTGTAAAAACTAAAAAAGAAGATGGAAAATTATCATCATATCCTGAATTTGGATCCGATATAAATGGTGCGGATGTTTTGGATGCTGTTGAATATGATTGTCTTATTGAAGCAACTCCTACAAATATTGTTGATGCAGAACCTGCATTTTCACTAACACTTAAAGCTTTTGAACAAGGAAAAGACGTAGTAACATCAAATAAGGGACATTTAGCACTCAAGTTCAAGGAAGTTGTCAGCGCTGCTGAAGAAGCTGGTGTTCAATTCAGATATGAAGCCAGTGTCGGTGGTGCAATGCCAATTATCAATCTGGCAAAGGAAACAATTTCCTCATGCGGTATCAAATCAATTAAAGGTATTTTGAACGGTACAACAAATTATATCTTATCAAGAATGACAGCAGAAGGTTCAGAATATGAAGTTATCTTGAAAGAATCTCAAGAATTGGGAATAGCTGAAACCGATCCTACACAGGATGTTGAAGGTATTGATGCTGCTTGTAAAACCGTAATTTTGGCAAATTCCCTTTTAGGCATTGATGCTACATATAGTGATGTTAAGGTCATAGGTATTTCAAGTATCAATTCACAAGCTATTGATTTGGCTAAAAAAGATGATTATTTAATTAAACTGATAGCTGAAGTATCTAAAGATAATTTACAAGTATCTCCACGTTTAGTTAAAAGGGGAAGCTCTTACGATGTAAGTGGTACTTTAAATATGGCTACAATCACAACCGATTTGGCTGATGAAGTATCTGTAATTGGACTTGGAGCAGGTTCTCTCGAGACTGCTTCTGCGATGTTGACTGATTTAATTAGTATTTTAAAAAATAAAAACTAATTAAATATTTTTTTTTTACTTTTTTTGATAATATGAAATATGTA
The DNA here is from genome assembly GCA_900320955.1 of uncultured Methanobrevibacter sp. Taxonomy (GTDB): domain Archaea; phylum Methanobacteriota; class Methanobacteria; order Methanobacteriales; family Methanobacteriaceae; genus Methanocatella. The sequence continues at coordinate 1,631 of ONUN01000145.1, forward strand.
ATTTTTATTCCAGATGGATCAAGTGATTATCCAGTAGATGAATTAGACGGAAAAACTCCTTTGCAAGTAGCAAATACTCCAAATATTGATAAATTGGCTAAAATGGGGTATGGCGGATTTACAAATAACGTTCCCGAACAATACACTCCGGGTTCTGATGTTGCCAATATGAGTATTTTCGGATATAATCCTGCAGACTACTATACTGGTCGTGGACCGCTTGAGGCAGGTAGCGAAGGCATTCCTACAACACCTGAAGACGTGATATTTAGATGCAATACAATATTCAGTGAAAATGATGCCATGGATGACTTTAATGCAGGCCATATCACAACTGAAGAGGCAGATGTGTTGATGAAAGGTTTAAATGAGTATTTCACAGAAAAATATCCTGATTTCAAAGGCAAATTCTACACTGGCGTAAGCTACAGGCATTTGTTTATATATTCATGTGACAGCATAGAAGATGCAGAAATATTATCTGGCATTAAAACAATGCCTCCTCATGATATTTCAGGTGAAAAATTAGCGGATAATCTATTTGGGGACTGTGAACTTGCGCAGGAAATTCAATCAATAATGTTTGAAGCAAGACAATATCTTGAAAACCATGAAATTAACCAAAAAAGAGAAATTCCGGCCAATATGATATGGTTGTGGGGACAGGGTGTAACTCCAAGTTTGCCTAACTTTGAAGAGACTTATGGAATCACAGCTTCAGTTATTACTGGTGTGGACTTGTTGAAAGGTATCGGAAACTTTGCAGGCATGAACATTGTTGATGTGCCTGGAGCTACAGGATATTTTGATACAGATTATAATGCAAAAGGTGAGTATGGAATCGAAGCATTAAAGAAAACTGATTTATTGTTGATTCATATAGAAGCTCCCGATGAAGCAGGACATGCTCAAAATACCGAAGAAAAAGTCAAAGCAATAGAAAGAATTGATGAGTTTATTGTCGGCCCTATTATCGAAAGCTTAAAAGGCGGAGAATTTAGGGGAGCAATTTTGCCTGACCATCCGACCCCAATCAGTGTCGGAACTCACACTCGTGATGATGTGCCTATTATCATCTTTGATTCTGAAAGAAAAGGTGATGAATGTGAATCATTTGATGAAGAAGGTGTTAAAAAAGGTTCATTGGAATTTAAGAAAGGTCATTTCTTAGTTCAAAGATTAATTGATGGAGATTATTAAAATGAAAGTATTGTTAGTCAATGGTAGTCCTAATAAAAAAAATATTTTGGATTAAAACAAAACCTATAATAGGTTGTATTGCCTGTATGAAATGCGGTGAAAAAGGAGAATGTACTTTTGACAATGATGTTGTAAACGAATTTGTTAAAAAAGCATATGATGCAGATGCATTCGTATTCGGTTCACCTGTTTATTATGCAGGTGCCAATGGATCTATGACCTCCTTTTTGGACAGGGCATTTTATTCAAACTCTCATGGTGCAGGAGGAGAAGCGTTCAAACACAAACCTGGTGCAGTAGTATGTTCTGCAAGACGTGCAGGTACAACTGCAACCTATGACCAGTTAATAAAATATTTGGGAATTAGTCAAATGCCTATAATCTCTTCATTTTACTGGAATATGGTACACGGAAACACTCCTGAGGAAGTCATGCAAGATGAAGAAGGTTTAGGAACCATGAGGCAATTGGCTCATAACATGGCATTTTTCCTAAAATGTATTGAAGCAGGTGAAGAAAACGGTTTAACCATAACCGAAGAAGAAAAACCACGCACAAACTTTATCAGATAAAATTATGAACATTTTTAAAACTCCTGAAGGTTATCTGTATACAAATAAGGCACTGCTCTACCTGTTTCTGCCATTGCTGGTAGAATATGCATTGGAGTTTTTTGTAGGTCTAGCAGATTCAATAATGGTAGCTTCACTTGGTGAGGCAGCTATTTCAGGAGTTTCCCTTGTTGACTTTTTAATTCAACTTCTTATTTTTTCATTTTCAGCTCTTGCAACCGGTGGGGCGGTTGTGGCTGGACAGTATCTTGGTGACAAACAGATAGACAAGGCACAAAATTCTGCAACTCAGCTTGTCTGGTTTTCAACAATTTTATCATCTGTTCTGATGATTCTTGTAATAATCCTAAGGCATTTTCTAATCGGGTTATTGTTTGGTCAAATTGAAGCGGACGTGTGGCACAATGCTGATATGTACCTGTATATCGTTGCACTGTCAATTCCGTTCATTGCAATATATAATGCCGGAGCAGCTATTTTTAGAACAACCAATAATGCAGTTTTTCCAATGCAGGTTATGCTGGTTTGTGATGTTTTAAATGTATTGGGCAATGCATTTTGTATTTATTATCTTGGATGGGATGTTAGGGGCGTAGCAATTCCAACGGTATTGGCACGTGTCCTGGCAGCGCTTTTAATACTGTATTTTATCCTTGATGAAGATTACAAATTGCATATCAAAAGAACATTCAGACATAAATTCGATACTAAAATACTTAAAAAAGTTTTAAAGGTGGGTATTCCATATGGTATTGAAAATGGTCTGTTTCAGTTGGGAAGAGTGCTTGTCTTAAGTTTGGTTTCCACTTTTGGAACAATGGCGATAGCTGCAAATTCTGTAGGTTATGCAATAGGAATATTCTCAGTATTGCCGGGTTTTGCAATTAACTTGGGTTTGACGGCAATAATATCAAATTGCGTTGGTGCTGATGATTATCAGCAGGCAAGATATTACAATAAGAAATGTTTGATTCTGGTGGTAATATCTCATGTTGTAATTAATTTTGCAATATTTGCAATGTTGCCGTTGATTTTGGGGATTTACAACCTGTCTGCCCAAACTGCAACAATGGCGAGTGAAATGGTTATTTGGCATGGAATTTTTGCAATAATAATCTGGCCATTGTCATTCACACTGCCCGCAACATTCAGAGGAGCTGGAGATTCAAAATCAGTAATGTATATAAGTTTGGCAGTAATGTTTACCTGTAGAATTGCCCTATCTTATGTTATAGCAGATTGGATGGGTATTGGAGTATTTGGAACATGGATAGCGATGTTTATTGATTGGTATGTGAGGGCAGGAATTTACATTTACCGATATTTCTCAAATAAATGGACGGAATACAGGGTGGTTTAAATGAAATCTAAAATATTATATAAAAATACACATATAATTAGTAAAAAACAACTTCGGGATTTGTTCTTGTAGATGATGGTTTCGGACCATTTCCCGAAAAGTTGGTAATATGAATTAAAAATCCATGAATATTCGGATTTGAAAAGCCAGATAATGCAAGTGCAATGTTCATAACCGAATTACGGGCATAGGTGATTAGATGATTGATAATGAAGATATATTCAATAAGGTAGTGAGTTTAGTAAATTTGAATGATGCGCACTTTAAGGTGATTGTGGACAATCAAAATTTGCTTTTAAAAAATCAGGAAATATTGTCAAAGCAGCTTAGTGAAATAAATGAAAAATTGGATAAGATTATGGAATAGGTGTTTTAATTGGTTTTATTTAGAGGAGATGTCAAGTGTAAGAGCTTACAAAGGCGCACATCCATTAGCGTTATTCTTCCCTCCGACAATATCCATTTCTTAAATGACACTGAAGAAATCGTTCCGCAGCCCTACAAAACATTATATTTCCTTCATGGATTGTATGGCAGTGATGAGATAGTCCTTGCAAACACTTCCATTCAGAAATTTGCGGAGGACAGCGGAATAGCTATTGTAATTCCATGTGGAGAAAATAGCTTTTATGTCGATCATGAGAAATCTCATGCATATTATGGGGAATATGTTGGTCAGGAACTTCTGGATATCACCAGAAACATTTTTCCATTGTCCCGCAGGCGTGAAGATACTTTCATCGCAGGTTTTTCAATGGGAGGTTATGGAGCTATCAGAAATGGCTTAAAATATTGTGAAAACTTCTCAAAAATTGGAATGATTTCTGCAGCTCTTATTACAGATGATATTGTAAATTACACTGATGATAATAATGTATTGCGTTCAAAAGATTTCTATGAATCAATTTTTGGAGATTTGAATAAAATTAAAAGTTCTGATAAGAATCCAAAGCATTTGATTGATAACTGCAGGGATATTCCTGATATCTATATGGCTTGTGGAGTTGATGACTTTTTATATGAAAAAAATGTGGATTTTCATGAATTCTTAAAGTCTAGGGAAATTGACGCTACTTTTGTTGAAGCCGAAGGGGAACATACTTGGGAGTTCAGTGAAAAATATCTTAAAGAATTCATTAAAACATTACTGTAATATTTTTGAGTTGGTGATAAAATGGTAAAGTTGTGTCCGAAGTGTGGAGCTGAATTAACTGAAGAGATTGATGGCTATTTTTGTCAGGAATGTGGTGAAAACATTGCATTTGATGAAGATTATGGAGAGCCGGACTATGATTCAATGGTGAACAATGGGGATCAAATTTGCCTAAACTGCACATATTGGAGTGTTAGCCCTTACGGGCGAGCTCATGGAATGTATTGCAGGCGAGGTAACGGTCAGACTGAACCGACTGACTCTTGCTATGATTTTGTAAAATCCACTTCCTTTGCAAGCTATGGTGATGAAGGCCAATATCAGTTTAATGAAACTGGCAGAAATATTTCAAATAAATTATATAACTGGCGAAACAGCAGGTAAAAAGAGTTATTAACTGTTTAATTTCTGATTGTTTTTTTATGAAATTGAAATTTTTATATATTTCCTGTTTATTTTGCCTGTTTATAAGTAAATGTAAATATTATTAAATTTTTATATATCATGAAGAACTAAAATTATAGTATAATTAATGGAGAGGATTTAACTGACAAAGTACATTATTATAACTGGTGGGGTAGTTAGTTCCATAGGTAAAGGTATAACTTC
>ONUN01000055.1 GCA_900320955.1 uncultured Methanobrevibacter sp.
AAATATATTAAATGAATTTGATTCATTTAAATTTAATAAAGATGCGGCTTATGAACTTGGTTATGATGTAACAACCTCTGCATGTAATTTACTTGATTTTAAATCTGCAGATGAAATCTTGGTTATTGCAACTGCTGATTCAAACGAAATCGATAACGTAGCTATAAAAAATACTATAAATGGGATAATTGATGCTTCTAATGGATATATAACTTATGAAAAAGGTAATCTTATTACATTGTCTTCATTAAAATCAGATTTAATTGATATTACATTCTTTTCAAGGAAATGTGAATCTCTCACTATGGTGTTCTATGAAAATGGAGCTATTACTTCAATATTGTCTGATGATGTAAGTTCGGAAATTTCCGCCGGTCTTTGGGATTATATTAATAATCTCTTGGCTGATGGTATTGCAAAAGGTGTTTTAAGTGATGAACTGGAACATTTTTTAACTGAACAGGTATTTGAGCAAAATTTGATTCAAACATTATTCGGATGTAATAAACTTGGGGGACATGCTATAAATACAGATGAGTGTTTATTGGGTGTTCCGATGGACTCTGATGAAGATGCTGTTATCTGGTCTTTTAATAGTTCAGATGATAATGTGTACATTAATGATTCAATTAACGAATCTTTAATTGGGTTGAGTATGGAGAATAACACTTCTGAAAATGGAATGATTGCCGTAATGAGTTATGATCAGTCAAATTCAAAAGAAATGTTGGAAATAGAAAACAATTTAAATCCTGATATTGATGAACTGGGTGCAGGTAAAGACAAATCTTCAGCTAAATTGACATCAGCTGAAATTAAGCAGATCGGTGTTGATGCAGCATACAAGGCTTTAGCTTACTTCAAATCCCGGGATATTAATGTTAAAAAAGATTATAACAAGTTCTATATTTTAACTTCAGCAGGTTATGCAAAAGTCAACGGTGTAAATACCAAAAAGGCTATTGATGGTCTTATTGAAGTATTTGGGCCGGAAATAAGTAAGAATATAGATTTAATTCAAACTCCATTATGGAAGGATTTAATATTCTATTTTATATGGGTAAAAGACGCTAATAATAAAGATTTCGTATCTTATTGCTTAAAATATTATCCTGGTGTAGGTAAATTAATTGAATCTAGTGAACATAAAAAACAAGGGGATTACTTTGTTTATTTGTTGGAATTATTCGATGACAATCGTGAAACTCATCATGGTTCTGATTTCACTCCAGATACAATTGATTTTGCAGATAAAATCGTTAAGCATGCTTCAACTGTAAATAAGACAAATGTTACTAAGAATAAGACTGCATCTAATGCAACCAATTCAAGTAATATTAGTGTCAATCAGGCTGATTTGCCTGGTGAAATACCAAGAAGTAATGTTAATCCTTATAATATTATCTATACACTGGTTTCAATATTGTTTGTTTGCGGAATATTTGGTGTAAGTTACTCTAAACGTTAATTTATAAGTATTTCACGAAAGTGAAATATTTTTTTATTTTTTTTTTAAAGTTGTCCTGTATTTTTAAAACCATTGCTTTTTTTAATAATTAAATACAAAATTTAACTGATGAGTCGTTAGTTACACATCGATTGTTAAAAAATTTATATACTTAGTTATAGTAATAAATAATTGTAAATTATTAAAATTTATTTGATTATGGGGAAATTAATATGGATATGATGAGTGTTTTGTGGCAAGTTGGTATTTTTGCTTCAGTTCTAGTTTTTGGTATAAAGATAGGATTGGCATCAGGATTGGCTAATTTGTCTAAAAAATTATTTGCAATAATCTGTATTGCATATGGTGGTGGAGTAGTTTTGATTTCTGCTATCGCTTCATTATATGCTGATCAATTAGTACAGGCTATCTATGGATATAATACAATTTTTTATATTATCATGGCTTCAATCATGATTATTGCAGGTTTGTTTACAATTAGAGAATGGAAAATACATGATAAGAATACATCTACTGCAACTTCTCTAGCTATTATAGCTCCTTGTCCATGCTGTTTTGGTTCAATTATTGCAAGCGTTCTGATTGTTGCACCGACAATTGGTGTCAGTTCACTTAATTTAAGTTGGTATGCTGCTGCCGCTTTGGTTGCAGTTATGATTGTAACATATTTGGCATCTAATACAATTGTCAGGTTCATACGCAAACCTTATCCTATTGTATTGGGTAATTTCATGTTGCTTTTAGGCGCTTATTTCCTGCTTTCAGCGATTGTAATTCCAAACATTGCAGGAGCTTTAACAAAAACCGCAAGTCCTATTTCCATTAGTTCTCCTCAAGACATACTTATGGTAATATTGGCGTTTGCTATTTTAATTGTTGGAGGTATGGTTTTAACTAAAAGAGGTAGAACTCTTTTAGAATAATTTTTAGGTGAAAAATATGGCTTTAAATATTCCAGGTGGAGAATTTTTAACAGGTTCTCTTGATGTGATTTCACAGAGCTTAACCATTCCAGTATTGGTTATTTTACTTATAATTGTGATTATTACAATTATCTCTTTAGGTGGAGTGATTGCAGAATATACTTCAAGAAAGAAAGTTCCTGTAGGAACTATCAGAGATTTGATTTATGATATCAATGCTGCAGGTTCTGTTGAAGAGCTTAAAAACATTATTTCTGATGCTCAAATACCAAAATCTCAGAAAAAGGTTTTAACTGAAATTGCATCTTCCGAAGCATTGGGCGATACTTCAAGAGAAGCTTTAGCACGTAAATTATTTGAATTTGAAGAAGAGAAAACTTTAAAAAATTTACAGAAAACAGACATCATTACCCGTATCGGGCCGACTTTAGGGTTAATGGGTACATTGATTCCTATGGGCCCTGGGCTTGCAGCTTTAGGTGCCGGTGACATTAACACCCTTGCAAGTTCCCTTACAGTTGCATTCAACACAACAATTGTGGGTATTGGTTCCGGTGCAATGTGTTATGTATTGGGTAAAATCAGGTCTGGCTGGTATGACAGATACTTGTCTGATTTGGATGCATTGATTGATGCAGTTCTTGATTATATGAATAAATAGTGATTTTATGGTAAGAAAGCGAAGTAGAAGACGGTCCAGAAGAGTCGAAGAAGACCCGATGGCAGGTACATCTAACCTTGTGGATGCAATGCTTGTTATTGCAGTTGGCTTTTTGGTTTTTGTTATCATAAGTTGGAACATGCAGGCAATGATTGACCCAAGTCAGAATATTCAAGAAAAGATGCAACAGCAAAAAACTACTCAGGTGGATCAGGGCCAACAGTTAAATGATACTCCAGAAACTTCAAACAGTTCTGGTCAAGGTTATACTGAAATGGGTAAAGTTTATAAAGACCCTGCTTCGGGTAAGCTGATAATGGTGGAAGGTTAAATCCTTTCACATTCAAACTTTTTTTTTAATTTTCTTAAATCTTATATAATCCAAATTACAAATAATATATTAAATTTCAATATATGATTTGGTGATTTGATGGTTGAAGCTAATTTTTTACGTGCAAGCATTATAAATTTTCTCTCGGCATTCATAATAGCTGGTGTGGCATGTTATTTTCTTTTGCAGTTCGACCTCACTGAAGTAATGTATATTGGAAACCTGTTTGGATTGTATTTTTTGGTTGTTTTTGGAACAGAGATACTTATTGAAAGTGGAAAACTTAAAAACAACTCTCAGAGGTTTAAATTTGTAATTGTGAATATTTTAGTCTTTGATATTTTATTTTTGATTTTGATACCTCTTATATTCGGTAGTGGTGTGTTAAGTTCATTTGATCATCTTGTGATGATTTTTAATGGTGTTCATTTTAGTCTGATACTTAATGCCATATTTTATATGACAATTTTTGCCCTGCTGATGTTAATCTTCAATTATCTATTATATAGAAAATCATAATCAATCGATTATTTTATAAACAACTTTGATTATAATAATACTTACGAATTTTTAATGGTGTTTAATGTATGGAATTCTGTCCTGATTGTGGTGCAATGTTAATGCCCAGCAAAGGAAAGGTTAAATGTAGATGTGGATATGAAAAGTCACTGACAAATGATGATATTGAAGAGCAGTATCATATGGAAGGTGAAAAGAATCCTGAAATGAAAGTGGTCGTTACAGATAAAAACAATGTGGCTCTTCCAACAACTACAATAACCTGCTATAAATGCGGTGGAACAAAGGGTTATTGGTGGACTGTACAGACTAGATCTGCTGATGAAGCTCCAACCAATTTCATTCGATGCGCTAATTGCGGAAACACCTGGCGTAGTTCAAATTAATATCCATTCTCATTAGGTTAAATCATTTCAGAAAGTTATATTTATTATTAATTTGATTGCTTTTGGCCGATTTTTTTTTGAAATTCATAATCTCTCAAAAAATCGATAGGAATTTTTCAAGATGTTTGGAGCATAGATGATGTGAAATATTCGTTCATCATGTTCTTATTCATTTTTAAGTTAATAAATCCATGTTAAATTATGAAAGTATTCACTTACTTTCGAAAAACTTTAAATATTGATGAGTTTATATATTAATATAGTTGTATAATTATTATTTTAATATTACACACTAAAATTTTGTCAAGAGGTGAAAACTATGAAAATATCTAAAAAATTGATTGCAGTATTAGCAATTTTCTGTCTTATTGCATCAGCAGGTGTAGTATGTGCAGAAGAAGGCTCTGATGATGTTGCAGGTGATTCTGGTTCAGATGAAGGCGGTTACGCTGGTTCAAACTATGTTGATCCTGGTGATACTAGTTCTAATGATGATGCTTCTGGTTCAAATGAGGTTCCTCCAGATGGAGTTCCTTACCATGACGACGGAACTGATCCGACTGGAAATACAACCGGAAATCATACAAACTCAACTGGTAATGTAACTAATAAAACAGGCAATGTTACTAATACAACCGGTAATCATACCAATGCTACTAATGCAACTACAAATCACGGTTTATTAAGTACTGGTAATCCAATCTTGATTTTATTAGTCGTAATTGCAATTGTAGGAGCTATTGTAGTTATCAAAAGAAGATAGATAATCAATAATTTATCCTATATTATTTTTCTTAAGGATGGTGAGGTTTCAATTTCTATTGAAATCTTACTTCATTAATTTTTACTAATTTTACTTAATTTTTTCTGAAATCATTTTAAAAGAGGAAGAGTTATTATTCCTATTTTTTAGACTTCTTTGCTGACAATGCAATCATGTCCATCCATTTTAAATCTAAATTTCATCACAAAATGCAGGAAAAAACATCATGTATTTTTCAATGATTTTGAAAATAATTTATATGATTTGGAATAAATAGTTAAATGATGAAGACTCTTGAAAAAACACTAAAGTCCGTAAGTGAAAATCCCAGACACATTTTTCGCTTAACGATTCAGGGAATAATGGTTGGTATATTTGCTGGATTGATGGTTTGCCTATACCGATTTTTGCTTGCAGGTTCAGAACACATTTTAAGAAACTATTTAAACGTAATACATGGAAATGTTTTATATATTATATTATTCTTTATAGCCCTTGCCATTATGGGTCTTTTAATCGATTGGTTAACCAAATGGGAAGTTGACTCGTCAGGCAGTGGAATCCCTCAAATTTATGCTGAAGTTAAAGGTCATATGGAAGCCAATTGGGCAAAGGTATTGTTTTCTAAGATTGTTGCAGGAGTATTGACTGCTCTTGGCGGTCTGTCTTTAGGTCCTGAAGGTCCATCAGTCCAAATTGGTGGTATGGCTGGAAAAGGTATTGCCAGACTGTTTAAAGGATCAAAAACTGATGAGCTGAGATTGATTTTAGTTGGTTCTGCAGTAGGTATTACAGCTGCGTTCAATGCGCCGCTGGCCGGTGTGATATTTGTTTTTGAAGAAATCAATCATGGTTTTGATAAGACTTTAATTTTCATAGCTCTGGTGTCTGCCATTGTTTCTGATTTCATATCCAAAATGATTTTTGGTCAATCAACAATTCTTAACTTTCCGGTTTTAAATATTCCTCTTGAATCCTTCTGGATTCTGGTTATTCTAGGTTTGATTATTGGTGTTTTAGGTTATATTTACAATGTAGGGATGATAAAGTCAAGTGATTTTGTTAATGGCCTTAAAATACCTTCATGGCTTAAATTTGTATTGGTATTTATGGTATCTGGTGTTGTTGCACTCTTAATTCCAGAAATAAGTGATGGAGGACACTTCATGATGGATATGTTGGGTGTTGCAATTCCGTCTTTAAGCGTTTTGGTATTATTGTTGATTTTAAAATACATATTTTCAATGTTTTCATTTTCATCAGGCGCTCCTGGTGGAATATTTTTGCCTATTTTAGTATTGGGTGCTTATATTGGTGCAATATTCGGTTCAATTGTTGTTCCTGCATTCGGATGGCAGCATGAGTTGATTTATAAATTCATAATCATCTCAATGGCAGGATTTTTTGCATCAACTGTAAGGTCTCCAATTACAGGAATAGTGCTTCTTGCGGAAATGTCTGGCTCAACAGAATCCCTTGTTGCAATGATAATCGTTTCTTTGATTGCATATGTGGTTCCTACACTGCTTGGAAATGAGCCGATTTATGAATCATTGTATGACAGATTGCTGTTGAAGAAAAACAAGGAATATGTCAGCAAACCTTCAAAACACGTTTTAAGTGAATATCTGGTTCCACTTGATTGCAATTATATCAATTTTAAGATTAAAGATATTCCGTTTCCTAAAAATGCGATTGTAGTGTCTGTAATTCGCAATGGTAAATATATAATACCGACTGAAGATTTCCATATCAATTATGGCGATCAAATTCATATCCTGACAGACAGTAATGACTATCCTTATGTTAGGCAAGAAATTGAAGAATTGTTTGGTGGTTAGATGAGTTTAATATTTAAGAGAAAAAGCGTACGAAAATACAGTGATGAAAGTGTTCCGGATGAAAAAATTGAAAATCTGCTTAAGGCGGCTATGCAAGCGCCATCTGCATGCAATGCGCAGCCTTGGGAGTTCATAGTTGTATCAAAAAAAGAGGATAAGGAGGCAATTTCAAAAATGCATAAATTCGCAACTCCTGCCCGTGACGCATCACATTTAATCATTACTCTTGGAAATCTCAATGAATCTAAAGTTCATGGAATGATAGAACAGGACCTCGGAGCCTGCAATGAAAACATTTTGCTTCAAGCAACACATGAAGGATTGGGGGCTGTATGGCTGGGTTTTCACCCAATTGAAGACAGGGTTCTAAAGCTAAAGGAATATCTGAATATTCCGGATTACTGCATTCCTTTTTCTGTAATATGTGTAGGATGGCCTGAAAGGGATGGTGAAGTAAAGCTTCGCTATGACAAATCCAAAGTTCATTTTGATAGGTTTTAGAAATTGGCTGTGAATTAAATATGCATTGCAATGATTGTGTATAATTGGGTGAACATTTATTAATATAATAAGTTTATATATGTTAAATTTCAAAATATAATTTGTAAAGATATAACATCTTTTATAAAAGAGGGGATAATTTTGAAAAAGACAGATAAAAGGATTATTATATTAGTAATAATTGTAATCACTGTTTCACTGGCTATTTTTGCAGTAACTTCTCTTTTTGGCATTAAAGAATCCAAAATAGAAATAATTTCTAATGGTACAATACATAATGGCGATCCAATTAATATAAAACTTAGCGATATTGCTGGCAATCCCATTTCCAATGAATTAGTTAAGATAGTTGTGATGGACAATAAGGGCAAAAGACAATCCTATGCCATAACTACAGATTCCAATGGAATTGCAGATACGACTGTTGCAAATAAGGATCCTGGAAGACTCACAATTAATGCTACATTTGAGGGAAATGAAAAATTCAATTCATCAAATGCAGTTAAACTGATTAAAGTTATTGGGGGAAGTTCCAATAAAAATTCCACAGATGCAACGTCCGTTAATGCTTAGGAAAGTTATGGTTCAAATTACAGTTATTATGGCAGGAAATATACTTTTTTTAGGGTTAATGATTGATTAGTGGATACATCTCATGCTTATTTTTCATATGGTGGAGAATATTTTGTGTTGTTGATAAATTCATTTAGACAATTTTAAATAATAATAACGCTATAATTTTAATTAATAACTTAATTTATTTAAGTTAATATTTTAAATGAGGTTAAACTATGGTAAGTGTAAACGTAGAAGCTAAAAAAACCGTAGACGTAATGATTGAAAAAGCAGATGAATTGAACATTGCTGTAGAAACTTTAGGTAATGGTGCTACTGTTATTGACTGTGGTGTTAATGTAGATGGAAGTTTTAAAGCAGGAGAACTTTATACTAAAGTTTGTCTTGGTGGACTTGCAGATGTTGGAATTTCAATTCCTGGAGATTTATCTGAAAAATTCGCACTTCCTTCA
>ONUN01000099.1 GCA_900320955.1 uncultured Methanobrevibacter sp.
AGAACCAATATCATCAAGTTGCAGTGTGATGAAAATTTACTTGAAACAACCCTTTTCTCTATTTAGGGTTGTTTTTAATTAATGTTTTTAGAATAGCCATTCTGACCGGAACTGCATTGAATGCTTGAGTGAAATATTTATTATATTTTGTATCATCGACATCAGTATCGATTTCATCGATTCTAGGTAATGGATGCATTACGATAACATCTTTACCTTCAAGCATTTTTTTATTTACAATATAAGCTCCTTTTATTTTTAAATAATCGTTGATATCACCAAAACGCTCTTTTTGAATTCTTGTAACATATAACACGTCAACGTCATCAATAATGCTTTCAATGTTATTCACTTCTTCATAGTCTATATTAGTCTTGTCTATATCGTGAAGAACTTCCTGAGGCATTTTAAGTTTATCAGGTGACACTAAATATATTTTAACGTTATTGTATAGACATAAGGCGTTTGATAATGAATGTACTGTACGGCCAAATTTCAAATCACCAATCAGTGCTATTTTTAAATTGTCGATTTCACCTATTTCCTTTTTTATTGTATACAAATCGAGCAATGTTTGTGTTGGGTGTTGACCTGCGCCATCTCCGGCATTGATTACTGGAACATCAACAATGTCTGATATGAATTTTGAAACTCCTTCAAGCTCATGTCTGATTACAAGGGCATCACTATATCCTTCAAACATTTTTGCAGTATCTGCAATGCTTTCACCTTTTGATACTGAACTTGAACCGCTGGTTTCAAATCCTATGCATTCACCATTTAAACGTTTCATAGCGGTTTCAAATGACATTCTTGTCCTTGTTGATGGTTCAAAGAACATTAAACCTAATATTTTTCCTTTTAGTTCTTCGCAAATTTCTTTTGATTTAGCAATATTTTCTAGTTTGCTTGCTTCATCAAGAATATAATCTATATCTTCTCTATCGAAATCCTTTATGGAAATTATATTTTTCAATTTAAAAATTCTAATCACCCTTTTCTATATTATTCTTTCTATAGGCACAACAAGTATATCTTTTGCACCGGCATTTCTTAATTTGTTTACCAGATCAAAGACTTCATCCTCGTCAATCACTGCTTGTGCTGCAACAGTTTCCTCTTCTGACAATACTTCAGATATGGTTAAACCACCCATTGATGGCATAACTTCCTTTACACATTCCAAATCTTTTGTTTTCACGTTCATCATTAATAATTTTTTACGTGCAGCGTCTAATACACCTTTAATACTGGTACTGACTGAATCAATTAAATCTTTTTTAGTTTCAATGCTGTTATTATTTGCAATAAGAACTATTGAACTTTTAAGTAATGTATCTACGATTTCCAAGTGATTCATCTTTAATGTTGTTCCTGTACTGGTTAAATCAGTTATTAAATCGGCAACACCTATAAATGGAGCCGCTTCTGTAGATCCGCTTAATTTAACAATTTTCAAATTCAGATTATTTTTTTCTAGATATTTTTTGGTTAATGTTGGAAATTCGGTAGCTAGTGTCATTTCAGGTGTAATATCTTCAATTGATTTGATATTTGAATCTTCCGGAGCGGCTAAAACCAAGTTTGTTTTTCCAAATTTCAAATCAAGCAGTTCGATAACATCAGCTTCGCTTTCTTTTATTAAATCTATACCTGTAATTCCAATATCTGCTATTCCATCTTGAACGAATTCAGGAATATCTGATGCTCTTGCGAATAAAACATCAATATCTTTGTTAAAAGTTTTAGAAATTAATTTTCTACTTTCTCTATCCTTCAATCCTAATCCAGCCTTTTCTAAAATATCAATTGAAGGTTCACTTATTCTTCCTTTGGAAGGAACAGCAATTTTTATTTTCATCATAATCTTTCCAATTTTTTATATGATTATATTTTTGTAATCGTGTTATTTAAATACTTTTTTTTAAGTTTTACTATTATTAATCATTACAAATCTTAATACTTTTAAATATTTATTCTTATTTTTTTGTTTTATCCATTATTTGAGCAAAATATTTAAATATTAAGTCATATTATAATGTATATTTAACTTAAGATTAATTGCCTTAGTCTTAAGTTTAAATTAAATTTACGAGGTGAAAATTATGTCTGAAATACCAAAAGCTCCTATTGCAAGAATTATTAAAGAAGCTGGTGCTGAAAGAGTTAGTGAAGATGCAAAAGCTGAATTAGCTGCATACGTTGAAGAAGTTGCTCGTGATGTTGCTAAAGAAGCTGCTCAAGTAGCTAAAATCGCAAAACGTAAAACTATTAAAGCTGATGATATTAAATTAGCTATTAAAAACTTATAATTAAGTTTTTAACTACTTTTTTTATTTTTTTTAGGTGTTATTATGAAAGATAATACTATATTGATTAAAAATGCATTAATTTTAAATCCGAATAATTTTGAAAATAAGCAAAAATCCCTTTTAATAAAAAATGATATTATTTCTGAAATTTCCGATGAAATCAATGAAGAAAATGTTGACAAGGTAATCGATGCAACCGGAAAAATATTACTTCCAGGATTCATTAATACTCATACCCATTTATCAATGGCATTGTTTAGAGGTTTAGCTGATGATTTAAGTTTGGATAGTTGGTTAAATGATCATATATGGCCTATGGAAGCAAATCTTAATGGAGAATACTGTTACATTGGTGCATTATTGGGTGCCGTTGAGTTAATCAAATCAGGTACAACAACTTTCAGCGACATGTATTTTTATATGGAGGATGTTGCCCGTGCAGTAGATGAAGCAGGTATCAGGGCGGTCTTATCATATGGAATGATTGATTTTGGAGATGCTGAAAAAAGAGAAAATGAAATTAAAGAAAATATTAAGTTATATGAAAATTGTAATGGAATGGCCAATGGAAGAATCAAAGTATTTTTTGGACCTCATTCCCCTTACACAGCATCAGAAGAACTGTTAATTAAAGTTCGCCAACTAGCAGATGAATACAATATGGGAATTCATATACATGTTTCTGAAACAGAAAAAGAAATCAACGATGTTTCAGAAGAAAAAGGCTTAAGACCTTTTGAATACTTGGATAAGATTGGATTTTTAGGTCCTGATGTTGTTGCCGCTCATTGCGTATGGCTAAGTGATGATGAAATAGAAATAATAAAGAAAAATAATGTCAAGGTTTCACATAATCCATGCAGCAATATGAAATTGGCTTCAGGAATTTCTCCAGTTTCAAAATTGATTGAAAATGATATTTGTGTAAGCATAGGTACTGACGGTGCTTCTTCAAATAATAATCTTGATTTGATTGAAGAGCTTAAGACCGCAAGTTTACTTCAGAAAGTATCTACACTTGACCCTAAAGTATTGTCTTCAGATGAAGCTTTAGCTATGGGAACCATTAAAGGTTCAGAAGCTTTAGGACTTGAAGATGAAATCGGTTCAATTGAAGTAGGCAAAAAAGCAGATATTATTTTGATAGATACTAATTCAGCTAATATGGTTCCAAACAGTTCTAACTTAAGTTCAAACATTATTTATTCAGCAAATGGCTCTAATGTCGATACTACTATTTGTGACGGTAAAATATTGATGGAAAATAAAAAATTAGTTGTTTTAGACGAACAAGAAATTTATGAAAAAGCCAGAAAAGCCATTAAAGAGTTAAAAGAATTAAAAGAAGCTACTATCTAGCTTCAAATTCTATTTTATTTTTATTTATTACTATACTTTTTTTCCATTCGTCTAGAGTTTCAGGGAAATCTGATCTGAAGTGAGCGCCTCTGCTTTCTCTACGAAGTATTGCTGATTTTACAATTAATATACAGATTTCAACCATGTTAATTACTTCAAGAGCGGTTACCAATTCTGTATTGTACTGTTTTTTCTCGCTTACGTCAAGATCGTCCAATTCCTTTTGCATTTCTAGAAGTTTACCTAAAGCTTCATTCAATGTTTTTTCATCTCTTACGATAGCTACTTTCTCCCACATCAGATTTTTAATTCTATTTTTGAATTTCAGTGGTTTGATTGTACCTTTTTTAATGATTCCTTCAATTCTTGAAGCTTCATTTTCAACCATTTCTTCATTGGTTTTTAAGTCGGTTTGTTTGGCGGCTTTTGATGCACTCACACCAGCTATTTTTCCAAACACCTGTGTATCTGCCAGCGCATTACCTCCCAAACGGTTTGCTCCATGAACTCCTCCGCAAACTTCACCGGCTCCAAATAAGTTTTCAAGGGATGTTGATGCATCGGTATCGATTTTCAAACCTCCCATAAAGTGATGTGCAGTAGGAGCTACTTCTATCGGTTCATTTTTAATGTCTACACCAACATTTTCAAACTGCATAACCATTGTTTCCAGTTTTTCATCAATATAGTCGTTATCCAAATGAGAAATATCTAAATAGACTCCTCCATCTTCTGTTCCTCTTCCTTCAATTATTTCCTGATATATTGAACGTGCGACAACATCACGGGTAGCCAATTCCATTTTTTCAGGAGCATATTTGGACATGAACCTTTCACCATCTTTGTTCATGAGTATTCCACCTTCCGCTCTTACAGCTTCTGTTACCAAAATTCCCCTTTTGGTTTTTGGTTTTATCATACCTGTTGGGTGGAATTGAACTTGTTCCATATCAATCAAGTTGGCTCCGGCCTTAAACGCTATTGCGTATCCGTCTCCGTTTTTTTGGAATGTGTTTGAAGTTACAGGGTATAATTGACCAGCTCCACCACTGGCCAATATTGTTGATTTTGCTTGGAAATATATTAAACTGGAATCTTTTAAATCTAATCCGCATGCACCTATTACCTGTGTGCCTTCGCATACAAGTGATGTTATCATTACTTCTTCAATACATTCAATATCTCTTCTAATGATTTCCTCTTTAAGTGCATTTAACAATTCTGCGCCTGTTCTATCTCCTTGATAACATGTTCTTCTAAAAGATTGCCCACCAAATGGTCTTTGGTCAATTTTACCTGATTCCTGACGGTCAAATAAAGCTCCATAATTTTCCAAATCTATCAATCTTTTTGGTGACTCATTGACTAATATTTCAACAAGTTTTTCATCGTTGAGGTAACTTCCTCCTTTAAGGGTGTCGTGTATGTGAGCTTCTATTGAATCGTCTTTGTCTACAGTTTTGAAGACAGCATTATAACCGCCTTCAGCCATTCCAGTACAACCAGATCTAAATGAAAGACCT
>ONUN01000160.1 GCA_900320955.1 uncultured Methanobrevibacter sp.
GTCAAAACACGCAACTGGAAATGTCCAAAATGCGAAAAAATACTTGATAGGGACACAAACGCAGCAATTAATATTCTAAACCGCTGGTTCAACGGGGATTAGCCTGATAAAATACTTAAATTAACCATTATTAAGTGAAAATAATTCAGGAATCCCCATCCTATAGAGGATGGGGTGGTTCAAATGTTGTTATGTTTTTCAATTTTTTCATGCTTTGAATTTCGTTTGAAAGAATCAATGCTAAAACATTCTATATATTATAAGAATAATGAAATATATAATATTGTTATGAAATTTAATTTGCTTTTTAACATGGTTTTGTGAACTTATGATACTTTTCAAAAACATTGGATGAGCATTGATAAAATATTTTGGAGGAGATGTCATGATTAGTGATGAAGAAAAAGCGAAGATCAAAGATGATATAGTGAACAAAGTAAATTCTGTTTTAGAAAAAAACAATGAATCATTTAGATTGGACAAAGTAAATGTTCTCAACAAAAACGAAACAGTTAAATTCATGGGAAATTATAGAGTTTACGACAGAAAAAATTACAATGTTGTTTCAAGAGAGATTAATAATTTCTTAAAGCAATATGGGGATGTTGATATAAAATCTAAAAAAATCAGAGACAGTGGCATGAAATTTACTGCTGTAAGCTTCAATTTCGAACTATAATGTTTTAAAAAATACTATGGGAATGTTGATGATGCAATCCCTGAGTTCAAAAGATTAATGCAGTAATCATTCCAGTAGGAGTATGAGCATTGTTATTAAAAAAATTATTGAGGAAAAAAATTAATTAACTTTCCTTGAAAAAAGTCATAGATTAAATTAGACAATAAAAACAACCAAATATAAAATTACATAGGTAATATGGTGCTACAAGCACACAAAAAGAAATTTAAATAATGAATCTGATAATGATTCAAAAAAATGTATGGATTGAAAAAAAGAAATTAAGAGCAAACATTTTGACAGTCCTACTTATTTATATATTATGATTTCTAAAAATAATTCCATAGTCCCGTAGGGTAGTGGCAATCCTTCTGGGCCCTGGACCCAGAGACAGCGGTTCGACTCCGCTCGGGACTACTTAATTATCAAAAAATTTCAACCGGTTTATTTCTGTTTTTTTTCCTATATGTGCTAAATTTTTTCGTACATGTTATATATGTTATAGGTTTATATGGCTTGTAAATTAAATCAGTAATTAATTAAATTTTTTTGGAGAGAAAGTATATGAAAACTCCTGTTGCATAACTTTTCCTTTTTACACTACTTTTTTTTAGAACTCATGATAATTAAATAGTTTCATCTATAATTGAGAAACTTGAGCTACTTGAAATCCAAATCCTGAACTTGTTTTATAAATTATTGTTAGCATTTTTTCTGAAAATAATTTTCAACAGAAGTTTTAAATAATATTAAAATTAAATTAATATTTATCTTTCCTAACGAAAGAGTTATCTTATGAAAGTATATGGAATTAACATGAAAAATGAAAATTTAATAATTTATATCATGATGTTCGGTACATTTGGAGTATTGAGTACTGAAATGGGAGTAGTGGGCATTTTGCCTCAAATTGCGCAATATTTTAATGTAGACATCACACAGGCAGGTTTATTCGTGAGCTTGTTTGCATTAACAATTGCAATATGTGGAATATTCATGCCCCTTGTATTTTCAAAATTTGACAGAAAAAAAAGTTTCATTTTGGTTTTAGGGGTTTTTACTATATTTTCAACAATTGGAGCATTTGTAAGTGATTTTAATATTGCTTTGATTTGCAGAATAATTCCTGCAATTTTCCATCCGATTTATTGTGGTTTGGCATTGACAGTTGCCGCAGAAATAGTAGAGCCTGAAAAGGCACAGGATGCGGTAAGTAAGGTAATTATGGGAGTGTCAGCAGGGATGATTGTAGGAGTTCCGATAACAACATTTGTTGCAACAAACTTCGGATATCAATTTTCAATGCTGTGGTTCAGTCTCGTTACATTCCTGGCATTGATAGCTACAATAATCTTTTTCCCAAGCCTGCCGGGTAAAGAGCAATCCTATGGAAATCAAATTAAAGTAGCAACAACTGGAATATTTATAATATCTGTTTTGGGAGTTATATTCTTAAATGGAGGCATGTATGCTTCATATTCATACATTTCAGAATTTCTAAATTCATTAACTAACATATTTGGAACTGAATTAAGCATCGTACTGTTTATTTATGGGGTTGCATCAATTGTCGGAAACTGGCTCGGAGCCAAATTATTAAATTCACAAACAAATAAAACTGTCTTATCATTTCCAATAATCTTTTCATCATTGATGATTGGAATATTCATATTCGGAGGTGCTAAAATACCAATGATTGTCCTGATGATTTTCTGGGGACTGCTTGCAGGTATTGGTAATGATATTTCACAATACTGGATGGTTTCAGCAGCACCTGATGCTCCTGAATTCGCAAATGGAATATTCTTAAGTATGGGAAATGTCGGAGTCACTCTAGGAACAACAATCGCCGGAGCAGTAGTTGCGGGAATGGGTGTCCAATATGTCATGATTGCAGCTGTTTTGGTGATGATTATCGATTTAATACTGTTATCTATTAGAACATACAAATATCCAACTGAGGCATAACAATGACATTATCTGCTCAATTCAAAAAGGAAAATTCAGAAAATATATTCATATATCACTATGTCGAAGAAATGATTGCTGATTATACAAAATATGTTAAAGAAATACTCGATGACTCTGACATTACTGTTGCTGAACTGCCATTTCTAATAAGGATTAGATTTAGTGAAGAAACTACACAAAAAGAATTGGTAGAATTGTTTAGGGTCAGTGAAGGATATACTGCTAAACTTTTAAGGAAATTTGAAGATAAAGGATATATCTTTCGATGCGAAGATCCGACAAACAGGCGTAAAAAAATTGTCGAATTAACTTCTCGAGGAATTGAAAAAACTGACGAGTTAATCAAATTAATTAATGGTTGGGAAATAAAGGTAACAAAAAATATGAGTGGTGAAGAGGTTAAAATGCTAAAATCTTTATTATTTAAAGTAGTTGAACCATAATGATTTTAATTTGATTTAAATCATCGATAATAACATTACTAATACTAAAATACAGTTCTTAGAGGCTACAGAAACATTTTCATTTTTCATGAAAAAAAGTAGCTATTAATTATATATAACTTAAAAATTAAATCATTAATTAATTAAAATTATTTTGGAGAGAGGTTAATATGAAAGGGCATGCGAAAGTTGTCATAC
>ONUN01000101.1 GCA_900320955.1 uncultured Methanobrevibacter sp.
ATAAAAATATCACCATGCATATAAGTAGTATTAATAGGACTGATTACTTTTAAACCCAATTTTTTAAAGATTACTTGAGGCGGGATTGAATCATTACGCATTACAATATCATGATTACCTGCTATTGCATACATAGGAATTCCAGCACCTTTTAATTTAAGCAATCCTTTTTGGAATGTTAAAAGTGCAATAGGGGACGGTCTTGCGGTTTCAAATAGATCCCCACTATGAATTACAAAATCTACTTTTTCTTCAATTATTTTATCTATAATCTTTTCAAACACTTCATAAAAGTCTTTTTCACGTTCAATTAAACCAAATTGACGATAACCCAAATGAGTGTCTGCTAAATGTGCAAATTTCATTATATTACCTTTTTTTGTCAATTGTATATAACCAATTTAAACACTTAAATCAAAGTATTTAACTGAATAATATTTTATCATATAGCATATTTAATAGTTTGGAAAGAGAGCAGTTGAAAAGTAAAATGAATTTAAAATTTAAAAAGAAAATGAAAATAAATGACTTAAAAATGATTAGCAATCATATAATGCAGGCCTTAAAGACAAATCAGACATTACACCCAATTTACGTCTTAAAGGAATAAAATCAAAAGTAATCTTCTTGATATCTTCCATAACCCCATTATTAAATGTATAATCATCAACTTTAATATATAACAGAATATAAGACCAATCAGAATATTCATAATCAGTGTAATGGACTAAATCAAACTTACCTGAAGGAAAGTCTTCAGATAACCTAGGTTTAAGTTTATTTAATAATACAATAAGTCCTTTATGTTTAGAAAGATAATCATGAATTTTTTCATAATGACAAACATTATAAAATTCTCCCAATCTGTCATATTCCCTGTCGAATAACCAATCATTACCCTCTAATTTTTTAACGAAATCCAAATCATTCACAATAACAACTCAAAAATTATATGGAGGATTATTCATTAATACATTTAATGAATCAAATGCATCATTTGTTGTATCAACAATCTTATCAGAATTATTTTTAAAAAAATCATTACAGTCATTTAATCTATCATAATCAGCCGGTTTCTAACTTCCCTTAAAAATTTTAAACATTCAGCCAAATTTACCTCATTTGGATCCTTAGACTTAATTAACTCATCATATACTCTCTTATGAATATCTTTTCCATTGCGAAACTGATATTTATTCATAATATTAATTAAATATTCTCTTGTTGAGCCGAAAATAGAATAATAATATCTGCTTGTAGCACATCTTATATATGCTTCCTGCGAATTAATCATCAATTCATCGCCGACAGTTTTGAAATCTTTCCATTGAAACATGATTATACTCCTTATTGATTTGATATTGAAAAATTGCTTTTAAAGAAATAATAAATTTCAATATTTAATTTTAAGTAATATTATGGGCAATTTAATATAAATAAGTTTCTAAATAAGTCCATGCAATATTCTAATGAAAAATCAATATTAAAATTAAAAAAAGAAATAGGATCAATAATTGTAACCCATTTCCATGCTTTCTTTTTCTAAATCTTCAATTTCTTCTTGTTCTTTTTGCTTGATATCAGCAAAATAGGAAACAATATCCATGTCATCACCATGAAGACGACCTTTGAATTCATCGATTTTGACAAGAGTTGGCACTTTGCTCATCAAACCTAAAACGATTGCTTCACCAACATTTAAAGACGGAAGCTGATTAACCAAATCCTGCGATAAACTTTCACTGGCTGACTGAACATGCCTTTGGTCTTCAGGCTCTACAAGCCTCAAGATAATCATATTATTCATTTGAGACAATGCATCATGATCAACTGTTTTTGGAGACTGGCTTACCAAACATAAACCCAATCCGAATTTACGTCCTTCTCTTGCAACTCTTTGAATCCAACGTTTTGAATCTGAATCCCGTTTATTAGGAGCCAATATATGTGCCTCTTCCAATATGAAAAATACAGAATCTTTCAATAAATCTTCTTTATTTCCACTATGTGCTGCATCTTTACTTCTTTGAAGAGAATTTCTTAAAATATGGCTCACCAACACACTTGCCACATATTCATCAACTTGGCTTAAATCCAATACATTTACATGCGAATGTTTGATATTAGATATGATATTTGGAGCATTTTGATAAAATAAATTGGAATATTTAAGTTTAGCATCATTTATTTTATTCATAACATCCACAACAGATTTATCAATTTTTCCTGATTCATCATCGAGACCGGATTTTACTTTTAAATAATCATACATCAAATCTAAAAAATCAATAGTGCTTTCAGTTCCTTCACTTAATTGTTCATTTGCATCCATAAAAGCTTCTCTAAAATGTCTTTCTTGAATAACAGCATTACTTGGAATATTCATCAATTTTTTAATTTCATAAAATTCCATGTATTTCGGATTTATTTTAGGTTTTATTACATTAACATCGCCATTGGGGAAATTAGCACCCACATACTCCCCATGCATATCAAAAACAAAGATTGGTACGCTATATTGCAACATCTGATCTATCAAAACAGATACAGTGTTTGATTTTCCAGCCCCGGTCATTGCTAAAATTGCAAGATGTCTTGACAAAATCGGGTTTGCTTCAACATTAACGTCCACATCACTCTGATTTACAAGACATCCTAATTTAATAGGATTTTTAACCTTGAATATTTCATTTAAAGTATCCTTGTCAGCCAATTTGATTTCAGTTCCAGGAAGCACAGGAGTTCTAGGCAATTTCAGATTATCATTCACATCTCCAAGAATCTTTACTTTACCCCTAATATAGTTATCATCAGCACCAATTTGTGAAATCTTTTGAATAGCTTTGAAATCGTTGATATCAACATTTAAAGCATCATTACCTCTAATTAGATTTTCAATCATTCCCAATACTTTTTTTCCATCGTACTCAATAGTCACATATTCTCCAACTTTCGGCATTTTATCTGAAATAAAAGTAACTTCTGAAAGTGATGTTTCGCCAACACAAATTCCAACTACCATCTAAATCACCTATAACATTTCCCTGTTTGTTGTTTCGTAAATTTTAGCAAGTTTCAATAATTCTTTAATATTCCTGTCAGTAATGACAACATCATTATGTGCCTTACTCAGCAAATAAGGATAACCCTGAACTGACAATACATTTATCTTTTCTACAATATCTACAACTTCACCTATCGACGCTTTGTAAGGCAATTCCACTTTCAAAACATTTTTATTGTCCTGAAGCCTTACATAAAATACTGTAAATTGCAGCTGTTTGAAAAAGTCATTGAAATACTGGAAAGATGCATTTTTATATACTCTCCTATAATCAATTCTTGAGATTCCCTGTTTTTTATCAGTCAAATTATCCAAAATTGAAATGTCCGGAATATTCCATCCAAACAAATCATTGTCTGAAGATGTTTTGGATATTGAAATGATTTTTTTCTTGTTTTCCAAAATTTCTTTTAACAAAATTATTTTTTCGATTGAAGACAAGTGAAGGTCAAAATCTTCCTTTTGCTCAAATTCTTCATTTACACTTACATCTGCAAATATTCTTTCTTTAATCTGTGGAAATACAAATCCAAATGGAGTGATTTCCAATCTTCTTTTGAATTCATTTAAAATTGTTTCATCCAAATTATCCCTGATTTTGGAGGGGAGTTCGGCACCTCTAGGATATGCATTTTCCAAATCTCCTAGAATGGACCCATCAAATAGATAATAATCAACATCATATTCAGCAATAGCTCTAGATGCACATTTAAGTTCCAATATTGACATGTAATTGCTTAACAGTTCATCTAAAAATGAGATATGATTTACTTCCAGAATATCCGCATCATCAATTTTTTTTATTTCGCCATCATAAATTATGGATTCGGCGCCTACAGCACAGAAGTTGCTTTTTAAAAATTTCTTTTTGTTGAAGCTTCCATCTCCCGCTGCGATAGAAAAATCATCAGAACTTTCAGCGAATTCTCTTGAAAACCAGTTTACTTCAAGTTGAGCATCCAAATTATTGTCTGACCCAATATCTTGTATAAATCCTCTTTTAGCGATGGCTTTTTCATATAGTGAATTTAACATAATATATCTTATGTTAATAAGTAAATAAAAAAGTATGGTAAGAGCAGCTGAAAACTACTCCATTGAAGCTTTTTTGATAGCTCCTGTTAATTCTTGAATTTTAGCTAAAACATCATCTGTATCTTCAACTACAGTACCGGTTACAATGATGTCTCCTCCTGCTTTAGCTGCAGTATATGCTGCTTTAGCATCACGAATTCCACCACCTACAATAACAATCATATTTTCAGTAGCTTTTTTAGTGTATGCAACCATTTCGGGAGGAATTGGCTCTGATGCGCCAGATCCTGCTTCAATATAAAAGAATTTCATCCCAAACATTTCTGCTGACATTGCATAGACTGCAGGTATTTTTGGCTTATTTCTAGGCACCAATTTTGCATCTCCGACCCATCCAACGGTTCCACCAGGTTCTGCCACCATATATGCCATGGATAATACTTCCATTCCTGATGCTTTAACAGCAGGTGCCGCTAATGCCTGAGCACCGTTAATCCAGTAAGGATTAGTTGAGTTCACATAACTCATATAGAATATTGCATCTGCGTATTTACTTACACTACTAGTATTTCCAGGGAAAATAATAATTGGAACAGCTATGTTTTCAGACAATATCTTACATGTATTGTCGACGTCATCACCATTGACTGTGGATCCTCCAATCATAATTCCATCAGTACCGCCCTCTATTGCAGTAGTGGCAATTTCTAAAGCTTCCTCCGGTGTTTGTTCATCAGGATCAATTAAAGTGAAATGTATTTTCCTTTTTTTTAATATATCTCTAATGTAATTTTCAACGTCTTTCATAAGAATACCTAAAATTAGTTTTATAAAAAATAATATATTAAATTAATTGTTTAAAAAAATAATAAAAAAAAGTAAAAGAGAATATATCTATCCTCTTGGTTCTTTAGCTTTGAATCTTAAACCTTTGTAACCACATTTTCTGCAAGTAGTTGCAGCAGCAGGGTTACGAGCATTACATTTTAAG
>ONUN01000010.1 GCA_900320955.1 uncultured Methanobrevibacter sp.
CCTTGCTCATAAAAACTATAATGGTAGTTTGACCATTATTGGTCAGGGTAGTAAAACTGTAATCGATGCAAATGGAACATCTCAAATCTTCAAATCCATCAGTGCTGATTCAATTGTAACATTGATGAACATTACTTTCATTAATGGTAAAGGTAAGTTAGGTTCAGCCATTTCAAATTCAGGGGATTTGACTATTGACGGATGTACCTTTGAAAATAACTCTGCTATCACATATGCTACAGTTTATCAGGATGATTCAAATAATTTAAGAATATACAATTCAGTATTCAAAGGAAATAGAGCTGATTCAGGTAACTCTGCTGTTTATTTCTCCGAGTATTCAGATTCCAAAAAATTTGAAGTTGAAATAGTTAATTCCACTTTCATCAATGGTACAACTGAATACAACTGGGCGGATTCTTCATGTGTCTTTATTGAAAACCCGAATTATGTTTTGGTTGAAAATAACAGATTCATTTCTACCAGCGGTACTGGAAAAGGCAGTGCATTGTATGCAAGAAGTAATAATGGTAAAGTTATTAAAAACACATTTAAAGATTGTTCCTATGATGGGTCCAATGACGGTGCAATATTATACATTGCAGGTAATGGAGTATATCTCGAAGGAAATACCTTTGAAAACTTCACTTCAACTCAAGAAGTTCCAATTTATGCTTTAATGAACTTCAATGCCAAATTGGCTTATAATGATTTGTTGGTTAATGGAACTTCCTTCAAATTAACCTGTAACGTAACTGATGACCAAAACAACCCAGTATCATCATATTACAAAGTTACATTTTACTTAAATGGTACTAAAATTGGTGAAACCACTGCAAACAAAGGTGTTGCTACTTTAGATGTATCCAAATATTTGGATAATGGAAAATACAGTTTAACAGGTAGCTATGGTGATGAAAATCCATTAGAATGTGATGTTGTTGACGGTACTGTTACTGTTGATTTCGATCACAATCCTGTCGAATATTGGGTTTCAGCTACTGGAAACGATGAAAACGGTACTGGTAGTGAAAGTAATCCTTTCAAAACTCTCAAACATGCATTGGATATTGCATTGACAGATTCTGTAGACATTACAATTCGCATGAAAGACGGTTTATACAATGAAACCGGTGATTACGGATTATCTTACAGTAATGTTGCTAAAATAGCTATCATTGGTGAAAACTACGGAAAAACAATAATTAGCGCTAATAATAATGGTCGTTTCGTAACTTTTGGCGTTAATACTGATGTGTACATGAAAAACTTGAAATTAGTTAATGCAACTGGTACATCTTACAGATCTTTTGATGTACGTTACTTGACTATGGAAAAATGTATTTTGGATAATGTACAAAGATTCTATGCGCAAACCAGTCCTTCCCATATCGTATTTAGAAATGTGACTTGGACCAATTCTCAGCAATTAATGATGTATAATCCTGAAATATATGATTCAGTCTTTGAAAACATTGTTTCTTCAGGTACAGGTAACCTATGGCTTGCAACTGCAAATGATGATGATTGGATTATTATTGAAAACTCCAAATTCATCAATATGACTTGTACCGGATATTCTGGTTGTGGTGTAGCATATGTCTCCGGTAACTTCAAAAGTACAAACAACTTATTTGATTCAAACAAGGCTACCAGGGACTCTGGTGCTTTATATGTGAGTGCTAATCAAATAATTTCAATCAACGATACATTCATCAACAACCATGCTGATGAGGAATATGGTGCTGCTTCATTCTATCCAAATAGTGAAAATGCAACATGTTATATTGAAAACGCTAAATTCATCAACAACACTGCAGGCACTAACGGTGGAGCAATAGCTGTCTACGGTGGAGAAATCATTAACACTGTATTTGAAAACAACGTTGCAGGTGCTAATGGTGGAGCAATCGTAATGCCTACCCATTCATCAAGTGTATACTTATATGACTTGACCTTAAGCGACGTATCCTTCAAAAACAACAATGCAACTGACGGTGCTGATATTTATATAACTCCTTCTTCCAATGCAAACAATTTACACTGTAACTTAAACGGCATGACCGTAACATTAAATGATTTAACTACCAAAACATTGGAGGATGAAGTTTCAGCGGATGTAACTCATGAATCCGGTGCTGTCATCAGTGGTGGAGTAGTTACTTTCTACATGGACGGTTCCCGTATGGGTGAAGCTGTTGTACAAAACGGTGTTGCAAAATTGGACTTCTTAGGATTTAAAAACAACGGTACATTTGCATTGTCCGGTAACTACAGCAATGAGGCTAAAGATACTAAATATGTAAACGGTACCATAACTGTTGCATTAGACCCATTAAAAGATAATGTGACATTATATGTTTCCGATGCTAAAGGTGACGATGTAAAAGGTACTGGTAGTATTGATGCTCCTTATAAAACAATCCAAACAGCTTTAATCAACGGATACAAACAATCTGCTGTTATCGTTGTTCGTGTTTTAGAAGGAACTTACTCCGGTGAAGGAAACACCAATTTAACTGTTGCCAGTTCATTGGATATTACAATTGTCGGTGACGGTAGAAATAAAACACTTATTGACGGCAAGGACTTAGATTGGTTCTTAAACATTGCAACAGGTAATGGTATTGTAAAAGTAGCTAATATGACTGTAGCTAACGTAACAATGAACTATGTCGATGCTAAAAAATACAACCAACATCCTGCAATCTCCATTGAAAAAGATGCTGTTATTTCTATTGAAAATATAGAATTCATTAGATGTCACGGTACTGAAGGTGGAGCAATCTTCAACGAAGGAACAATGTCTGTAAAAGATTCTCTCTTCTTCAACAACGGAGACTCCAACAACGGTGGTGCAATCAAAAACATGGGTACCTTAACAGTATACTCCTCTGAATTTATTGCAAACCATGCTAAATACTACGCAACAATCTACAACGATGGTGAAATGTTCTTATATGACTCTCTCATTCAGGATTCCATGCGTGTAAACGGTTGGACAGGTAATGCAATGGCTATTGGTGGAAAAGGTAATATTACAATGGTCAACACAACACTTTCAAGATCCGGTAAAACTTGTGATGAATTAATCGGAGCAGGTCAAACCTGGGCAAACAATCCTGGATTTGCAATCTCCATCGGTTCAACTGGTAACGTAAAAGTGATTAACTCCACAATCGACGGTAATGACATAAATTACAAAGCACAATACATCTCCAATGTTGCTTTCGGAGGTTCTGGAAGTATTGGAGTATTTGTGCCATACGGATTGGAAGTTGTAAATACTAAAATCCTAAACTTGAAAGACATCATTTCCGCTTCTAAAGGTACCAACCTCATTGACTCATGTTACATAGAAAACGTAACCTATGTGTCTGAAGGAACTTCATATGACTACAACATGACTGTAGTAAATTCCTACTTCGCTGACGGAACAACCATGGTAACCAAAAAAGATACATCCAATGTCGTATTGAACAACAACTGGTGGGGCAGCAACGATAAACCTGTATACAAAGTGGGCAGTGATGAAGTAAGTCCTGACACCTGGTTGGTAATTGCATTAGATGTAAATGATGCTGGTGAATTACAAAAAGATGTTATCTTATCATTCAAAGTGTCTGATGGTGAAAATGTATCTGATTTCGATGCTTCCGCATTTGCTAGACAATTCACAATTGCTGGTGAAAACGCAACCGTAAATGTCACAGGCGGAGAAATAACTGACAAAGTAACTGTTCCTATTGTTGCTCAAGAAGGTAAAGGATACAAAATTACTGCTAGTGTTGATAATCAGACTGTTGAGCTAACAAGAATATATGCAGAACTCACTCCAAGTGCTGAACCTGTATATGTTGGTCAAAATGTAACTGTAGAAATTGCAGTTCCTGAAAATATAACTGGTAACGTCACTGTCACTATTGATGGTAAAAAATATGTAGCTGCTGTCAACGGAACCAAAGCTATTGCAATAATTCCTGATTTGGCTATTGGAAATTACACTGCTAGTGTTGCTTTAACAAATGATGATGTTTACTTCTCTAAAGTAACTAACTTAGATGTTAAAGTTCTAGGTATTGAAATCAATGCTCCTGGTGTTGAAAAATACTTCAAAGGATCTCAAAATTTAGTAATTGCTGTAACAGATAGCGAGGGTAATGTTTTAGCTGGTGAAAAACTTTTAATAACTATTGACGGTAAACAATATGATGCAACTACCAATGCTAGTGGTATTGCAACATTGGCTTTAGATATGGCTGCGGGTAAATACACTGCAGAAATAACACTCAATAGTACTAGTGCTAGTGCAAGCATAACTATTAAGTCAACTGTTCCTGAAAAAAATGAATCTGAAGCTAAAGTTGCTAATAATGGATTTGAAGTTAAATTCATTGATTCTGAAGGTAATCCAATGGCTAATACTTATGTTGTCATGAGTGTAAACGGTAAAAACATTACTAAAAAGACTGATTCAAATGGTGTTGCTAAATTGACTAAAGCACAAATTGGTTCTAAAGCGGGTAAATACACTATTACTGCTTATAATCCAATTACAAACGAAAGTGCTGTTTATAAGATTAACATCATTAACAGATTGACTGGTAATAAGAACATTAACATGTACTATTTCGATGGAACAAAATATTCCGTTAATGTATATGGTGATAATGGTAAACTTGTTGGCAAAAACCAAGTTGTGGTTGTAAAAATAGGTAAGAAAACTTACAGAGTAAAAACCAATGCTAAAGGTAAAGCTATTCTTAAAATACCTAATACAATTACTCCTGGTAAATATACAATAACAGCTAAATACAAAGATCAAACTGTTAAAAATACTATAAGGGTCAAACAAGTCTTAAAAACTACCAAAACAGTTAATGTTAAAAAATCTGCTAAAAAATTAATTTTAAAAGCAACCCTTAAAAAAGGAAAAGTCGCTATTAAAAACAAAAGAATAACATTCAAATTTTATGGTAAAACCTATAAGCCAAAAACCAACAAGTATGGTATTGCTAAAGTTACCATTAATAAAAATGTTATTAAAAAATTTAAAGTAGGTAAAAAATACACTGTTAAAGTTACTTACTTAAAAGATACCGTAAAAGGAACTGTTAAAGTTAGAAAATAGGGTTTTAACCAAACCTTATTTTTCATTTTTTTTTAAAATTTCTATTTTTCTCAAGTATACTTGTTTTTTTGACAACTTTTAAATACATTGTTGTAAAAAAGTTATATCATAATAAACTTTGAATTATTTTCAAGATAATTTGATTTAATTTTGAGGTGAAAGTATTAAAAATAGGAATATTCTGGCATTGCTGTTAATTATTTGTGTCATTGGCTTAACTTTGAATGCAGTATCAGCCTTCAATGAAACTGATGGAGACAGTAATGTATTGTCTATAAATGACAATATTGAACCTCAAAAAATTGAAATTTCAGATGATGGTGTCTTGGAAAGTAATTCTGATGCAAATAATCTAACTTCAGAAGGTGGAAACACATTTGAAATTACTCAGATTACTTATGAAAATTATTTCAATCCAAGAGATGGTACAATTTTGCCGAACAGCGGAATTACAAGCGGTGACACAATAAAAATAGGAAATATATCCAACAGGGCTTTTGTCATCGATCGTCCGCTCACTGTAATGCCAATCACTTCAAACGACAAGATTACAAATGGATATATTCATTTAATCAAGGGCAGCGACGGCTCAATAATAACAAATCTTACAATTAACAATACAAAAGGTACATTGACATTTAGAGGAGCAACCGTAGGTCAACTGCATGGTATCTGGTTAACTAATTCTAATAATAACCTCATTTCATATAATACAATCAGAATTGCAAATACTGGTGGAGTTTATGCCATGCCTATGGGCTGGTCCAGCAATAACAGAATCATTTACAATGATATGAAAACTTATATTTCATCAAACATTATTATGGGTCAATGTCATTATAATTTAATATCTCATAACAGTCTTGAGGTATTGTCCTATTCTGATTTGTCAGTTACTAATTTGATTTACTTCAATCCATTCAATCACGCGGATTATTCAGGTTCTCCATTATGTTTGGGCAATGTAATTTCTTACAATTATCTTAAAGGATTCTGCAGCCTTCCAATGTCAATCATTCTGCAGATGACTTATGCAAATCATGAGGGAACTGTTGTTGCAAACAATACTATTTTCAAAGGGTCATTCGGTATTAATTTAAATGGTGACAATGTATCAGTTTATGGAAATGTTGTAGATAATAGTGCTACTGGCATAAATGTTGTTGGAAAGAATTTTACTGTGTATAACAACACTGTAAGCGGTAATAATCAAAAAACTGGTATTCAAGTAGGAAACAGCGATAATTCAACTTCCAAGGTCTATGACAACAATGTTACATTTGTTGATGTAGTATCTGCCATGAGCATAACAGGCAATGTTGATACATATAATAATATAATAAATGTCAGGAACTATGGGGTAGGAATATCCATCAGCGAAGATGGGGCAAATGTCCACGACAACAGAATCAAGACAAACCATGATGATGGCATATCTATTTTGGGCAGTAACAATAAGGTTGACAACAACATAATAACTACCAATGCAAGAGGGGTTTCAATACCTGCTAAAGGAAACGGCCTTAGATATTATAATAATACTATTTCACGAAACACCATTACAAGCGACAGCTATGGTGTCTACATTGCAGGATTAATCTATAATACAGCCATTGTTGACAATGTTATTGAGACAAATAGTAGTGTTGGTATTTACAAGGATATTACTGATGAGCTGTCCACTCGTGAAGAAGACAATATGGTGAACGGCATCATACTGAAATCCACTGCTGTAATCATTAACGATACCAACTATTATGATTTCTTTGATAAAGACGGAAATCTTGTGTATGAGTTTCCGGAAGGCAAAACAAAAGTACTAATATTAACATTCCTGACAAATAAAAACTTAATTCTAAATGAAAAAATTAACGTGATAAGTAATAAATTAAGTAATTTATTATTCAACGTTACAATAACATTTAAAAATAACTCTAGCGGATCACTCATTCGTGATTTTAATTTTATAAACAATAATCGTAAAGCTATTGTGCTGGATAACGTAAAAGATGTCAGCATTACAAAAAACAACATCAATGCTGAATTCAAAAGGGGAAGTTCAGATGATTCTGTTATTCTGATTAAAAATATTTGTGAAAATTCAATTTTATCAAATAACAACATATTCATTAATTCCAAACGCAATAACATTTATGCAATTAAAGCAAATGATAATAAATCTTGTCGGGGATTTTTATTTGCTAACAATACCATAATTATGATTTCAGCATCTGACTGTACTGCAATTTCTGCAGATTATTTAACTGATTCTAAATTTGAATCAAACAGTATCAATATTATATCCAAAGGCAGTTCTTCTGGATTTGATTTAGATAACTCATTGGACGGTGTTGAACTGTCAGGCAATGAAATAATAATTCATGCAAATAAGAATGCTTATCTAATAAAATTATTCAACGTTAATAATTCAACAGTATTGAATAATAAGTTATATGCACAAGCAAGTGAAGCTTATGGAATCCATGCAGTTAATTTGACAGATGTTTCATTTAATGGAAATGCTATTTCAACTTTTGGGCATGGTGGAGATTCAATATATGGTTCAAATTGCAATAATTTGACAATATCTAATAATTTAATTCACACCAACACTTCAAATCCAATCTTATTCAACGAAAATGTCAAATACAACTCATTCATCATTGACGATGATAATTACGATGTCTATTTTGATAAAAAAGGAAACCTAAAAAGCCAGCTGATTGGTGAAAAAGCTAAATTGATATTAAATTTGACAAATAATCAGATGCTTAAAATCAACTCTGCTGTTGATGTTTCTTCATTTGATGATGCTTCAGTATCTGCTTCCATAATATTTGATGTTAATGCTTCAAATTCAAAAATATATGGAATTAATTTTGTAAACGCTAGCATAACTTCAATCAATACTTCAAATATGGTAATGTCTGAAAATACTTTTTCAAACTCCACAGTGACATTTTATGCTGATGAAAAGAATATATTTAAAAACAATAATCTCTCAGATGAATCCAAACTTATCATAAAAGATGCAAAGTCAATTCAAATTTTAAATAACACTTTCAATGTAACTTCCAGTAATTTGAAAGTTATTTCTATTTTAAATGCTCAAGATACATTAATTAAAGATAATGTCATCAATGCAACCTCAAATTCACTAGCTGTTATTTATTCTAATAATTCTTCCTGTGATGATATTAGAAATAATGCAATAACTGCCTTTGGTGATTCTTCTTATGTTTATGTGGCTTTGGATTCTAATTCTGGTCATTTTATGGATAATGAGGTTTATGTTGTTGGAAGTGGACTAAAACAGGCTGGAGTTTTATTGATAAACTCTTCAAACAATGAAATATCTCAAAATCGTATTATTTCACGCTCTGAAAACTCTCAGGAGTATGCTGTTGAGGTTATGGGCGATAAGAATATGGACAATAAAGTTGTTAAAAATTATCTGATTAGTGCAAATGGTTTAAGATATGCTGATGAGGCTGTTAAAGCGGAATTTGATGTGGTTGATTTAAATACTCCTAGGGATGTTTTTGTTTCAGCTAATGGTAGTGATGTGACAGGTGACGGTAGTGAACCAAATCCTTATCAGACAATTGCTAAAGCTATTGAAAATGCTTTAAATCACTCAATAATTTATGTTTCATATGGAAATTACAATGAATCAAACATCAGCATCAATAAAAACTTAACTCTCATTAGTTTGGGTGGTAAATCAGCAATAGACTGTGGCAACAATCAGCTATTTAATATATCTAAGCAATCCTCATTTACAATATCTGGATTCATTATTAGGAATGCTCACAATGTTGAAGGAGGTTCAGTATTTATCAACAATGGCAAATTGCTTGTTAACAACTCTTATATATTCAATTCCAGTTCATATTTTGACAATTCAAATCCGGTTTTCGATAGGGATGTTGTCTACGATGATGGAGGTTTAAAAACAGCATACACAGTTGACTGCAGAAGAACAGGTATGGGTGGAGTTATTTTAAATAGAGGCGAACTGCTCATTAACTCCACAGTATTTTCAAAAAATTTAGGTCATTGGGGCGGAGTCATAGCAAATTTCGGAAAAACATCTATTGAATCCAGTTTATTTGACAGTAACACTGGAGTTCATGGTGGTGCAATATTTTCAAATACTACAACTCCAATGAATATTAAAGATTCCATATTCAACAATAATGTTGCATTAACAAGCATTGACTATTGTGCAATTAGATTATACACAACAAGTTGGAGCATTGATGAAGGAAATCACCACCAACGTGAATCAGCATGCGAATTGCCTGTTGGAGTAGGTGGGGCAATTTATGCAAATAATGACATTTCAATTTTAAATTCAGAATTCATTTCTAATTCTGCAAGAACTGGTGGTGCTATTGCATCTTATGACGGTAAATCCTCACCAAGTCTTGAATTAAGGAATTCCACATTTTTTAACAATAGAGCAAATGACACTAGACGTTCAATTGGTTCAAACAATTTGAATAATTTCCATTTCTCCACAGGATATCATGGTGGTGCAATATTGGGAAATTATAATAAGTTATATATCTTGGATAGTGAATTCTACTTCAATCAGGCCGTTCAAAATGGTGGTGCAATTCAGGCAAGAGCAAAAGACGGCAAAATTCTAGATTCAATACTTGTCGATAATACTGCGGGAATCAGTGGGGGAGCACTTGATATTTCCGATAATTTCTTAATAATGAGGTCAATCATTTCAAACAACTCAGCCAGTTACGGCGGAGCGATAGAATACGACTCCTCAGTATATTATGGGCATATTCAGAATAATTTCAACATTTACAATTCAACAATATCTGGAAATAAGGCATTGACAAAAGGTGGAGCATTCAGTTTTGGTTCAGGTAATGTTTCTATTCGCGATTCAAATATTGTGGGCAATTTTGCTCCTGCTTCAAGTACAGTATATACCAGTACAAGCAGCAATGCATTTGACATGAGATACAACTATTGGGGACAAACCTCAACTGGCTTTTCAGGACCAGATGATTCAGTATGGTCAGTAAGCAACAACCAGTTTAGGCCATGGTATGGTCAATGGGTCAGATGGAATACACCAATATCCAATGGGGACGATTCATCTAAGGATGGAGACGGCGAAAAAACAAATCCTATAATTAATCCGGATCCTAAAGATGATACAAAGCATACTGATTCATCAAATACAGGTTCAAGTGCATCAACTGGAACAACAATTGGTGGAGGGGGAAATTGGCCTTCTTATAATGGTGATGGCGACGGATCTAACCCTGGATATAATGGAATCGGAAATAATCACAATGGATTGTTTTCCTCACTTGGCGGAAGAGGATATTCTGGTCAAAATATTAATGGGGTCGCAAACGCCAATTCAAACTCTCAACACAACTCCAACGCCAACGGTAATGTGAATACTGATAGTTTAAGCAAATCCAACAGTTCCACATATAATCCAAACTTCGCATCAATTGGAATGACTTCTAATTCAGCGGCTTCCGCTTCTTCTGCTCAAAGTGGTTCTCAAGGTGAAGGCGAAAGTTCATCAAGTGACGGTGAAAGTGTTTCCAAATCATATGAAATCAAAGAACTCGAAGAATTAGTGAAAGATGAAAATTCAATGATTAAATTTTTAATAATAACATTTATAACATTATTTTTATTGATTGTAGGCTATAAGCGCAACGAAAAAGAAGAAGAGTATTAGGTGGTGTTTTTAATTAATAAGAAAATTATCTTTTCATTTTTAATGATTTTTGTTGTAATGTCCACTTTGGCATGCGTTAGTGCTGCTGATAATTTGACTGCGGACATGCAACAGGATAATAAAATGGTTTATGTTGACTCAACGGTTAATGAAAATGGAAATGGGAGTGAAATGTCACCGTTTTCTTCAATATCTGTTGCAGTAGATAATGCAGGCAACAATTCCCATGTCATTTTAAAAAATGGCATATATAAAGGTTCATCAAACATAGGAATTGTTATAGATAAGGATTTAACAATAGAATCATTCGATGGAAGCGTAACTATTGACGGTGAAAATAAAAATGCATTTTTTAAAATCAATTCCGGATGCAGGCTTATCTTAAATAACATTAAGTTTACTAATGCCTATACAAATGATTATATGCAGTTGGGTGCTATAAATAATAAGGGTAATCTGACAGTTATAAACTCTTCATTTATTAAAATGAATACTGTAATGGGTGCTATTTACAATGAAGGCGAATTATGTATACAAAATTCAAAAATGTCTGATTCAACTTCAAAAAATATGGCTCAGCTAATTACAAATATCGGAAATTGTACCATAATAAACTCCAAAATATTGGATAATCCATATAAGTCATCCGGTGTTGAAAATAGTGTTTACAACTTCAATATTTTAAAAATAGTGTCTTCACAGGTAACTATAATAAACTCCAACAATAAATTTGATGAAGATTCTTTCAAACAGGCTAAAATCTCAATTGTCAATTCCACAATATCTGATTTGGATGTTGATGGTGCAGTCGTTGATATATCTAATTCAAAATTCAGTGGCCGGAACAGATTCAGTAAAGTTAATGTTACAATATCTGATAGTAGTTTTGCCAAGGATATTTCAATTTTATCAATATTCGATTCAAATTTTACTGCAATACACTCCTTATTTGATGTTTATATTTCATCAGGTGCTTCAGATTTAAATATCACTTATTCTGCAATTTTAGGAAGCATTTCAGGTGGTGGGCTGATTGGAAGTTTATATGCACCATATAACTGGTGGGGATCAAATAATGGTCCGGAAATTTCATACTTTAAAAATTACAATACTTCTCTTTGGGCCATTGCAGGTTTTGAATATCCTGCAGATGAAATTCCAGTTAATCCTTCACAGGAATTCACAGTATCCTTAAACAAATGGAGTGATGGAAACAATGTCTATGAATTCGGTGTCAATGAATATATTCCTCAAAGAACAGTCAGTTTCGAGTCACAAAATGGAAAATTCAGGTACTCTTCACTTAAAATAAATGGGTCAGCTAGCAATTATCTTGTTGACAATAATTTAGATTCAAATGTCTTTGCAGTTATTGATTCACAACGATTAACACTCACAATTGGGAAAGGATTGTCTCAATATACATATTTTGTATCTCCTGACGGTCATGACGGGCCTGAAGATGGAAGCTATGAAAAACCATTCTTGACATTGGGTTATGCATTTTCTAAGGCAGGCAATGGAAATACAATTTGCATGCTTCCTGGATTGCATAAAAATATTGCAAATTGCGGTTTAAGCATTGAAAAAAACTTAACTGTAGTTGGTTTGGGGGATAATGTAGTTCTGCAAAGAGCAAATTCATACAATATATTTGATGTTAAGTCATGGGGAAGCCTATGCATCAAAAACATCAAATTTACAGTTGTGGACAGAGCATACTCAGATGTTCTAATTGTTGTTAGCGGCGGCAATTTGGATGTCATAAACTGTTCATTCACTTCAATCTCTGTTCCTGAAGTGATATATGCATCAGGATTTGCTAAAGTCAATATTGTTGATTCAATTTTCAGCGATATTGTCGGGTCTGCCGTATCCGGCAATCCAGTTTTAACAGTAAACAATTCAATTTTTGAAAAATTCTCTGCATTTTACCATAGGAGCGGTGTTGAAAGCTATAACTGTGTGTTCCCTATTACAAAATCAATTGAAGTTTACAATTCATTGTTTAGAAATAATACTATGGGAATTGTTAATTTGCGGCCAATGACATATTCTTCAAGCCCAATTCTTGGTGCTACAATATCTGATGGTGTTAGCCATGATGTTTATGCTTATATTGAAAATTCAACATTTATCGGCAACGTATTTAGGGAAATGAACAATTACTATTCAAGTAATGGTATAGGATTGCAGATATGGGAAATTCATGATTCTTTTCATGGATTTGTCAATAATTGTTCTTTTATAGCTAATGAAGGGTCAATTCTCATTGCGGACAGTGTAAATAATTCCAAATTCATCAATAACTCCGGAATATCATCCGGTGGTGGAATATTAGTTAAAGCTCCATTAATAAATAATTCATTATTTATGGGAAATGTCAATTTGTATCGTGACGGTTCCGGGGCTTATATTGGTGAGGGAATAGCTGGTGCAGATTTGATATTGAACTCAGTATTCATTAAAAACAAAGCTGCTTTTGGTGGTGCAGTTGCAGATACCAAAGAAATTCACTACTCTGTATTCGTTAACAATACTGCGGAATATGAGGGTGATGATATTTATTCATACGATGGTGATGTTGATTATTCAACCAACTGGTGGGGAGATAATCAAAAACCGGGATCTGATAAAATATTCAAGTTTTTAGGCACATTGACATTGAATGATTGGGTGATAATGACATTGGAATATGTTTCAAGCACTGAAATCAGGGCTGGTTTAAATCATATTATGTTTAATTCAAGTACATATCTTTTAAACCACAACATGCCTGAACGTTTGGTCCGATTCTCAGTTGAAGGGGGTAGCATTTCTCCAGAAATGGTTTTGTTGGTGAATGGTTCTGCTTATGCAAATATTGATTATGATAGGTATGCTTCTGATTTTAAGGCATATGCACAAATTGATAATCAAATTTTGGATGTTGATGTTAGAAATGCAAACACTCGCATAATAATGGAAGACATTGCTCTTAAGGGCAATCAAAATAAATTTAATCTAACTTTAATCAATGTAAATGGGTACAGGATATCTAATCAAAATCTGGTAGTTGAAATAATCGATAAAAATAATAAAAGTTCCACTTTTACCATAAAAACCGATGAAAAGGGTTTTGCAGAGTTCAATGTGGTTTATCCAATTGGAAATTACACAGCTAATGTTAAATTTTTTGGAAACGGGTTTTTCGATAAATGTGAGGCAAGTGCAAAAATAGAGATTCTGCCTTCTATAACTTACATTAATGCATACAATCACACATATTACGGTAAAAACAATAAGTTCCAAGCATTTTTGACAGGAGAAAATGGAGTAAAACTGGTTAATTTGACTTTAACATATACCATAACAGATTCAAAAGGTAATGTGAAATCTATCAGTGTAAATACTGATTCATATGGTATCGGTGAAGTGATATTGAACTTGGACGTTGGCCAATATGATGTTAAATGTGAATATTGGGGTGGTGGGTGGTATCTGCCGAGTTCATGTGTGGTAAATATTGCAATCTATCCTGTAAGGTCAAACATCACAGCAGAAAACGTTACTTTATATGGTCAGGGTAATATGTACAATATTACTTTAAGGGATGGATACGGTACTTTAATTCGTGGAGAAAATGTTTATGTGGAGATTTCTCAGGGCAATGCATCTGATAAATTCACAATAAAAACTAATGATGATGGTGTTGCGAGTTTAGCGATTAATTATCTTCCTGGAACTTATGATGTCCATGTTAGGTTTGTTGGTGATGATTTGTATGGTCCTTCACAGGCATCATCTGTAATAAATGTGGAAAAAGTTTTAACTATTGTTTCCGGATTCTATCATGCAAAAATTCCGTTAAACGGGTTATATAATGTTGTTTTAACAGATATGAATGGACGTCGTTTAATCAATCAGTCTGTAGTCCTGAATATGTATCAGGGAAAATTAATAAAAAGATATGTTGCAAATACTGATGGAAATGGTGAAGCATCATTCATTATTGATTTGACTGAAGGAAATTATCTAGCAACAATGGAATATGGTGGAAACAACTGGTATGCCGATTCTTCAAGCGGCGCAACAATAATCATAACAAAAGATGCAGTGCTGCAAAATATTCAGATAAATGCAAGTGATTTGGTACAATATTATGGGGAAGATAAATTTTTCATAATTAATTTCAACGATCCGAATGCATATACTCAGTATGGTAAGGAAATTCTTGTTACAATTTCTTCCGGAGGATGGCAAAAAGCATATTCTGTGTACACCGACGTATTGGGCCTTGCAAGACTGCAAATCAATTTAAATCCTGGTGAATATGATGTCAACTATAAATATTCAAATAGCTATTATAACATATTTGGCGAAGGGTTTAACAAAATAAGGGTATTTAAAACTCCTACTACAATATTTGCCGAAGATTTGATAATGAATAAAAAAGATTCTCGAATATTTGAAATATTTTTAAGGGATGTAAACAATAATCCGATTAAAAATATGCAAATAAATGCAAGCATTGGGGATGTTAAGTATAATTTGACAACCAACGGTGAAGGCATTGCCAAATTGATACTTGATTTGGATGTTGGAGAACACATAATCAAATACTCTTTTGATAATCCAAATTATGTGGTATCATCATCCCAGTCACGTATTTTAGTCGTTGATTCTGATAAAACTCCTTCAACATTGATATCTTCTGATGCAATAGGCTTTGATGGCCAAACATTAAATTATGTTGTAAATCTCAAGGATAGTTTGGATAATGGAATTGCTTCTTCTCAAATATCACTTCAATTATTGACATTCGATGGTGAACGTGTATTGTTTAAATCTGCATTAACTGATGATGCGGGTCGTGCAAGTTTTGATTTAGATTTGGATAGTGGAAAATACATTGTTAAAGTAACTTTCCCTGGAAATAACTTTTATTTGGGAAGTTCAACTGCAAAAACTATTACTGTTGAGTCAAAAGACAATAAGGTTAAAACAATTTTGTATGTTGGTGAAACTCAGCTGTCTGACTCTTCCAAGTTTTATGTTGTATTGAGTGACATGAATGGAACATTAATTAAGAATGCAAGCATTAAATTCATGATAAATAATAAACAATATCTCTCAAAAACAGATGATGATGGAAAGGCATATCTGAATACAAGCCTATCTCCTAATGCATATTTAATTAGGGCAGTATTCGATGGCGATGAAATATTCAAGGAATCTAAAGTATCATCTAAAGTTTTCATATCTGGTTTATCAACACAGTTGCATGCTCAAAAGCTAGTTAAATACTATAGAAATGGTACTCAATTTCATGCAATACTTTTGGATAGCGATAATAATCCTCTTTCAGGCAAAACAATATCAGTCTTGATTGATGGGGTGTATTACAACTGCACAACAGATTCAAAAGGTTGGATTACATTGAATATTGAGTTAAAGCCTGGATTTTATGATGTGGAATGTTATTATTATGGAAGTGATGCTTCTCAAAATTCATTCGATAAAACCAATATCACAGTTCTTTCAACTGTTATTGGCCAGGATAGTGTAAAATACTACTCAGACAGTCCGTATCTTAATGTAACATTTTTAGACGGTCGGGGAAATCCAATTAATAATGTTTCATTTATTATCAATGTCGACTCTAAAAATTATCATGCAATATTGAACGGTAATGTATTTTACTTTGATTTAAATCTGGAACCGGGTGAACATATTATCTCATTTACAAACCCTTATGACGGTTTGTCAGTAGCATATAAGCTAACAGTTCTTCCGACTGTCGTTGCAAATAGTCTAACTAAGATTTTCAACAATGGATCTTATTATGTTGCTTCATTTATAGATAAAACTGGAAAGCCGTTAAAAAACAAAAAAGTGGATATCATAATTAATGGATTGAAATATATCGAAAAAACAGATTCTAGGGGTGTAGTCAAACTTAAAATGAATTTAAAACCTAATAAATATCTTGTGACTGCTATAAATCCTTTAACCAAGGACTATGTTGAAAATACTGTTAAAATTTTACCGTCTATTGTTCAAAACAAAAATATTGTAATGTATTATGGCTCAACCAAATCATATGCTGTGAAAATCATTGGAAAGGATGGTAAGGTAGTCGGGGCAGGAAAAATAGTTAAATTTAATGTCAATGGCAAAACATATAATGTTAAAACAAATAAAAAAGGAATAGCTTCATTGAAATTAAAATTTAAAGTTGGAAAGCACACTATAACTGCCAGCTATAATGGATATAAGGTTTCCAATAAGATAACTGTAAAATCACTTTTGAGTGCTAAGAATATTGTTGTCAAAAAATCAAAAATGGTGAAATTTAAAGTCAAATTGGTTAATAAAAATGGTAAGGCTTTGAAAGGTAAAAAAATTACATTTAAAATCAAAGGTAAATCATATAAGGTTAAAACAAATAAAAAAGGAATTGCTGTTTTGAAATTGAAATTGAAAGTGGGAAAATATATAGTTAAGTCAAGCTATGGTAAATCCAAAATAACAAACAAAATTCTCGTTAAAAAATAACTTCAAAATTCACAATCAATGATTAATTAAAATAGTAGTTTGAATGTTTCAATAGTATTTTATTAATCA
The DNA here is from genome assembly GCA_900320955.1 of uncultured Methanobrevibacter sp. Classification (GTDB taxonomy): domain Archaea; phylum Methanobacteriota; class Methanobacteria; order Methanobacteriales; family Methanobacteriaceae; genus Methanocatella. The sequence goes on from ONUN01000010.1 coordinate 17,466, forward strand.
ATTTTGTTGTTTTTTTCTATTTAAATTATTTTTTGTAATTTAAAACGTTAAGCATATACATTGAAGTCAGGGAAAATGATTCCCTAGACTTAAACTAAAAAAATTTTTTCAGTAACACGAGTGTTACTAATTAATATTATTAAAAATGCTTTATTTAAATATTTAGTTATTTTAGCATGCCTAAAAATTAATAACACTTTTGACGATTGGTTATTTTGGCATTGTATATGATGATGTCGTATATTTTGGATGTTGTAGTTATTTTTAGTAAAATTCAAATTTTGTTTTAAGTTAAAATATCTCTTAATTTGTATTGCTTGCATAATTTATTTAAAATAGTTAAAACAAATATAATTAGACTGGTGAATTTTTATGAACTATAAATATCTAATAATAATCTTGTTTGCATTTTTGTTGATTATTCCATTTTCATTTGCAGGCGATAATCAAACAGTATTGGCTGATGGTACAGCATCTAATGGGAGCTCTGACTGGTATTTCGATGCTTCCTGTGAAAATGATAATGGAAACGGGTCTTTTGAAAATCCGTATAAATATTTGAAATCAGATAGAATAAAGGACAATTCGAATATTTATTTAAAAGAAGGTGAGTATGTACTAGATAAGTCTAAAAACATTAATAATGTTAGTATTTATGGTTCAAACAGTCAGAATACTTCAATTAAATATTCTGGTGTCGCTTTTGTTGTTTCAAAGAATTTAAATGTGGAAAATCTCACTTTATCAAAGTTGACAATCAGAAATACCGCTAATTTAATTTTGAAGAATGTTGTTTTAGAGGATGGTAGGGGATATAATTCAAACAGATATAATAACTGTTATGGTGGTGCAATCTACTCAAGCAGTTCCAATGCCTTTGTAACAATCGATAATTGTACTTTTTTAAATGCCTATACTGAATATGGTGGTGCAATCTATCAGGATGGGGGTAAATTATTTATAGATAACTCTGAATTTATCAATTGCTCTTCATTTAACTTTGGAGGTGCAATTGCAGGTATAAATACAAATGTAAGAATGTCCAATTCCAAATTTTCAAATTCCTCTTCAAAAAAGGATGCCGGTGGTGCAGTTTATCTAAAAACATCATCACTTTCAGCAAGTGACATATTAATTGAAAAATCCAATTCAACATTCGGATCCGCATTGTGTCTTCTTAAAACAAAATCTGTGCTTACAAACATTAAGGCCAACAACAACCATGCACAATTTTCAGGTGGGGCTATTTATAATATTTATGGCGATTTTTCATTAAATGACTCTGAATTTACAAACAACACTGCAAGAGATGGCGGAGCTTTATTCATAGACAATTCCAACAATTGCACAATCATAAACAATACTTTTAACAGTAATGCAGCATCACTTTCGGGAGGAGCTGCCTATATATTCCTGTGTAATCTGACTGAAAGTCTTAACTCATTTGCAAATAATCATGCGCTTTTGGATAGGGATATCCACGTTAGCAATTCACTTGATTTGACTATTGGGAGCGGTAATTATATTATGTATAAGGTTAACTCCACTCAAATTGATGTATTGCCAAGTTATTATAGTTTGATTGATGAAAATTTAACCACTCCAGTAAAAGATCAGCAAACCAGCGGTAACTGTTGGGCTTTCGCTCCAATTGCTGTTATGGAATCATGTATATTAAAGGCATCCGGTGATGCTCTCGATTTGTCCGAAGAGAACATGAAAAATCTGATGGCATTGTATTCCGATTATGGCTGGGATATGAACACAAATGGTGGGGGATATGACAATATGGGCTGGGGCTATCTTACAAGTTGGTTAGGTCCTGTTTTGGAAAGCGATGACTTGTTTGATGATAATTCTCATTTGTCAGGCATCTTAAACAGCATTGGCCATGTTCAAAATATCATATTTTTATATAGAGCTAACTATACTGACAACGATGCCATTAAACGTGCGCTAATGCAGTATGGTGCCGTTGGAACAACCATGTATATGGCAGGATATCTCAACTCTAATAATGCCTATTATTATTACAGAACTTCTGACAGTTCAAATCATGCAGTAACAATCGTCGGATGGGATGACAACTTTTCAAAAAACAATTTTGCCTATACTGCTCCTGGTGATGGGGCATGGATTGTCAAAAACAGCTGGGGACCAGATTGGGGAAACAATGGGTACTTTTATGTGTCCTATTATGATACCAGGCTTGCACAGCCTGGACTTGGTGATGTTTCATTTGCTATCGTATTGAACGATACAATCCGTCTAGATAAAAACTACCAATATGACATTGCAGGAATGACAGATTATTTTCTTAACTCATACAGTACCGTTTGGTATGAAAATGCATTCAGGGCTACTGATGATGAGTATTTAGCTTCAGTTTCAACATACTTTGAAAAGGTAACTAACTGGACAGTTTCAATTTATGTAAACAGCATATTGCAACACACACAGTCTGGTGTGTCCAATCCTGGTTATTATACAATAAATCTTGACAAATTAATTCCATTAAAAACAGGGGACCTTTTTGAAGTGATGTTCAATATAAGTGTTGAGGGAGAGGCAAGTTTCCCAATTTCAGAAATATATTCCTTAAATAATTTGGCTTATTCTCCAAATGTTTCATTTGTCAGTTATGATGGAGTTAAATGGCTTGATTTATATGATTTGTCCTTCAAATACTCAACCCACTGGTACGAATCTCAGGTTGCATGCATTAAAGCATTCACAATTTTAAACCCAATAAATACCACTTCAACTATTTCCTATGTAATCGATGATGTAAAAAACATTAATATCACAGTAAAAGTTTTAGATCAGTATTCAAACCTATTAAAATCAGGAAATGTTGTATTAAATTTAAATGGGGATGTTTATAACTTGCCTGTTAATAATGGAATTGCAAGTCTCAGCACTTTCTTAAAACAAACTGATGTTGTTATTTCAGCATTATTTGATGCAACCGGTTATATATCATCAAATGATAGCGTATCATTCAATGTTCCAAAATCAATACTTCCGATTGATTTAAACATTTCACGTAAATTAAATAATGTTTCAATTGACTTTGAAAGTTTAATTGATGCAAATGTGACTTTAACAGTCAAAATAAATGATGATGTCTATGAAGTATTCTTGAATGATGCATTAAATCTAAATAATTTATCTAATGGAATTTATAATATCAGTGTCCGTATTTTGGATGATAAGTCATGTTGGCAGGTTGATTTAAATGACTCATTTGATGTAGACATTGGAAATGTACATTTCATCGCATCAGACTTAACCACAACAGATGATGATAATGTATTATATAATATTACTTTGGTTGATGGGAAAGGAAATCTGCTTTCAAATAAGACTGTAACAATCACTTTAAACGAAACATTTAATTTAACAAGCGATGAAAATGGCTTAATCCAAGTTCCAATTTCTCTTCAAAGTGGAAATTATGTATTATATGTTGATTTCAAAGGCGACAATGACTATTTTGGAAATTCCACTTCATTCAATATCTATGTTAAATGCAGGCTCAAAGGCAGTGTTGAAGTTAGAAAGTACCAGAACAATGCAAATTTCACAATTGAATTTTCAAAACCTATAAACGACACTGCAAAGCTAATAATCAATAATGAAACTTATTTTGTTGATGTCAGAAATGGCAGTGCAATTTTAAATTTATCTGATTTGAAAAACGGTGCCTACGATGTTGATGTATTATTGGATGACAGTTATGTTTTGGATGAGGTTTCATCACAATTTTACATTGATGTAAATGAAACCCAGATTATTTTAAGCAATGTTACTGGTGTGGATGATGAAGTAACCGTAATCGGTGCTTGTTTGGTGGACAGTAATTCAAATCCATTGTCCAATCAGCTATTGATATTCAGTTTAGGCAATAATGTTTATACCAAGTACACTGATGATGACGGTTTTGCTTATATCCATTTGAATTTAACTGCCGGTGAGTATGGATTGAGCTTACAATTCAGAGGCACTGACAATTATTTCGATTCCAGTTCAACTTCAAGAGTTAAAATTAAATCCAGAGTTGTATTGGGTCTTGAGTCTGATGTTTATCAAAATTCTGCTGTTTTAAAAGTTTATTTATCAAAAGCAGTTAATGATACTGTTGTCGTTAAAATCAATGACATTACCAGATTCGGCGAAGTAATCTATTTGAATAATCTTTCAAATGGAATCTATAATGTCAATGTGTCATTGGAAAATGCCAATGATGATTATGCATTTGAAAATGTCATCGACTCATTTGCAATTGATGTTAGAAAAACAGAAATTATTGCAAGCGAATTGACATTGCTCTATCAGAAAAACAATCAATATGGGGTAATTTTAAAGGATATTGATGGAAATGTTGTTGGTAATCAATGGGTTGAAGTTGAGATTGCAGGCAATGCATATAAAATACTCACAGATTCAAATGGACAAGCTTCAATCACTTTCAATTTGTCCTGCGGTGATTATGCAGTATCTATTAACTATTCAGGAAATAAAAATTACTTTGGCTCAACTGCAAATTCAACAATACACATTAAAACAACAATCATTGAAAATGACTCATCAACAAAAACATACAATTCCAAATATGCAATTAAGTTATTGAATACTTCAGATGCAACAGTAATTCTTAATAATGTTCTATATAATGTAAAAACTGATAAAAATGGTTTTATATATATTGACATTCTCAAAAAGGTTGGAAAATACAGTTTAACTGTCATAAACAATTGGAATGGTGAAAACACAACTAAAACAATCAATATTGTTCCAAGAATTAGTGGCAATAGCGATATTTCAAAATATTATTTGGGATCTAAAAACTATCAGGTACGTGTTTTTAACGACGATGGTAATATTGCAAGTGGAGTATACGTTAAAATAACAATCGGCGGTAAAACTTACAATGTAAAGACAAATAAAAATGGAATTGCAACATTAAAGCTCACACAAAAACCTAATAAATATACAATAACTGCTTCATACAAAGGATTTAAGGTATCCAACAAAGTCGTAATTAAGACAACAATAATAACTAAAAACTTATCTAAAAAGAAATCAAAAACAGCTAAATTTACAGTTAAACTATTAAACAGCAATGGTAAAATTTTGAAATCCAAAATAGTGACTATTAAGTTCAAAGGTAAAACATACAAAGTTAAAACAAATTCAAAAGGAATTGCAAAATTGACTATTAATAAAAACATTAAGGTAGGCAAATACAATATCCTAACTAGCTACGGTAAACTTACAGTTAAAAATTGGGTAAGGGTTACAAAATAGGCATTGGTTTGATTTTTATGGATGAAGAGGTACTTGCTGAAGCGGCATATGTGGTCAGTTCACATTATCGTTCAGAAGTCATGATTGCTTTGGATAATGTGATTGAAACACCAACCTCAATTTCAAAAAAGACAAATATTAAGCTAAAATATGTTTCAAGAGCATTAACAGAGTTAAAAAATCGGGGAATTGTTGAATGCATCAATGAAGAGGCATATCAGGCACGTTTATACGAGCTTACTGATTTGGGTGAGCAAGTGCTTGAGAAATTATTAATTTTTAATTTAATTGACTATAATTTTACATAATTAGTAAAATGCTACTCAAATTTCAATTAATTTCCTTAAAGTTTATTATGATTAATTTTCATAATATTAAATATTACTCAAATTATTTTAAATTTATTAATGAAATTAAATATGTGATATTATGGATAAGGAAACAAAACAGCGTTTGGGTGAAATTAGAGCTGCTTTAAAAAAATACGGCTTTGATAAAATTCTAGGTCAATCTGCAAAAAATAAACTTAAACCAGGTAAAAATGAAGAAGCTGATGAGAGTTTATTGCTGGATGATGATATTCCTGTAAAATTTAGATTAATGCTTCAGGAATTGGGAACTACATTTATTAAATTAGGTCAACTTTTAAGTACAAGGCCTGATGTGGTTGGAGATAAAATTGCAGATGAGCTTTCTAACTTGCAAGATGACAATCCTGCCATAAGCTATGAAGAAGTCAAATCAATAGTTGAAAGAGAACTTAACGGAAGTATTGATGAATTGTTTGAAAACTTTTCACAGAAGGAATTGGCTACTGCCTCAATCGGTCAGGTTCATGAAGCAAAATTAATCACTGGTGAGCGAGTTGCAGTTAAAGTCCAAAAAGATGGAATTACTGATAAAATTGACCTTGATTTAAAAATCATGAAATTCATTGCCAACCGTGCGGATAAATGGAATTCAAATCTTAAAAAGTTAAACTTGCCGGGAATCATGGAGGAATTTGACCGTACAATTCACCAGGAAATAGATTATAACAA
>ONUN01000140.1 GCA_900320955.1 uncultured Methanobrevibacter sp.
TATTGATTAGAAACTATACTTATTAGAAAATATATGGAGGATTTACATGTCAGATACTGTAAGAACATGGCGTCATATACAACAAAGATACAATCTTATAGGTTCTAAATGTACCACTTGTGGAGAATTATTCTTCCCATCTCGTGTAGTTTGTCCTAATTGTAGAAGAAAAGGAAATCTCGAACCTTTCCAATTTTCAGGAAAAGGTAAAATTTACACATTTTCAGTAATCAGATCCGCACCTGATAACTTTAAAAAATCAGCTCCTTATGCTGTAGCTGTAATCGAACTTGAAGAAGGTGCTAAATTAACATCACAACTTGTTGACTGTGATGTTGAAGATATTGAAATTGGTGACGATGTAGAAATGGTATTTAGAAGAATCAGAGAAGATGGAGAGGATGGAGTAATCTCCTATGGATACAAATTCAAAGTTATCAAATAATGCTGCTGTTATTTTAGTAAGTCATGGAAGTACCCTACCTTACGCAGAAGAAGTATTTGTTGAAATTAAAGAAAAATTTATCAAAAAAACCGGTTTTGCAACTGAAATTGGTTACATGAAGGTTTCAGAACCTACAATTGCAGGAGCTGTTGAAATTTTAAAAGATGAAGTTGATGATTTAGATAAAATTATCGCTTTACCTGTATTCTTAGCTCCAGGAATTCACACCAATATTGACATTCCACAATTGTTAGGCCTTGAGCCTTTAGAGGTTGACCCAAGATGTCCGGATGGAAACTATCCTCCAGAACATTACTTGTCAATTGCTGACGATGTTGACTTTGATGGGGAAATTGAGCTATTAGGTTCAATTGGACCTCGTGATAAGCTTTTGGATATTATTGATAAAAGAATTAATGAGGCTCTAGCGGAATCCAAATTGGATGACGATGCTAAAACAGGAATTTTGCTTGTAACTCATGGATCAAGATTAAATTATAATAAAGAGTTTGCAACTGCTTTATACAATAAGTTTGAAAAAACTTGTGATGTTCCTTCTAGTTTCGGATTCATGGAACTATGCGGTCCAAGCATCCCTGAATCAATCAATAAACTGGTAGATGAAAACGGATTAGAAAGATTGGTTGTTGTACCTGTCTTTATAGCTCCTGGAATGCACACAACTCATGACATTCCTCATATTTTAGGATTCTTGGATGAGCATGAACACTCACATTCACATTCCCACAGCCATGGTCATGACCACAGTCATGATTTGACTCCTGTGGAATTTGACGGTGAAATTCTTTATCCGGAACCTATTAAAGCGGACGATATCCTAATAGATATCTTAGTTGATATGGTAAATGAAAAATTATAATTGTTTTTCATATATTTTTTTGAAAAATTTTTTATTAAAGATAACTTTACAGAATTTAACTTAAAACTTATAAATGGATGAATAATTATGTCTGATAAGAAAACAGGAATTTTATTATTATCCCATGGATCTAGACTAGACGATGGTGAAGAAGTAATTAAAGCTTATAAAGAAATGTTTGCGGAAGAATTTCCAGAAATGCCAGTAGAATATGGATTTATGGAAATTAGAAAACCAGGTATTCCTGAAACAATTAATAAATTAACTTCTGAAAATGATTTAGAAAAAATTGTAGTTGTACCGGTATTTGTTGCTCATGGACTTCATACAAAAAGAGACATACCTGAATTATTGGGTATAGAAAGCGATTTTGATGAAGAATCAGTATCCGGCGGTCATCATCACCACCATCATCACGGACATGACCACGGCCATGGACATCATCATCACCACCATCATGACCACGATGAGGAAACTTTTGAATTTGATGGTGAAATCGTATTGACTGACCCATTAGGAATTGATCCACGTCTATACGAAATAATTAAAGACAGAGTTTCAGATAATTTGTAGTTCTGAAACACTTTTTTTACTTTTTTTTATATCTTTTTTCTTAAGATTTATTTATATTAAAATAAATACTAATATTCATGTCCCTCAAAGTCTCTGATATCGGTGAAAAGGAATTGGTTAGATACATTATTGCTAATTCAAGAAGTATTACTCCTGATGACACTGCAATAACTGCTTTTAATAGTACAAATTTGATTTCAACATGTGACATGCTGATTCAATCAAGACACTTTCCCGAAAACATGTCCTATTTTGACATGGGTTTTAAAGCTGTCACTGTTAATGTAAGTGACCTTGCAGCTATGGGAGCCGAACCACTGGGCTTTTTACTTGCAATTGCCCTTCCCAAAGATTTGGATATAGATTCATTTAAGGAAATTTTTGATGGCGTTTTGAAAGCCTGTGATTATTATGAAATCCCCTTGATTGGAGGAGATACTAATGAATCCTCTGAAATTATCATTACAGGCACTGCATTAGGCTTGACTGACAAGCCGATAATGAAGGATACTTATCAAAAAGGTGATTTGATAGCCGTAACAGGTAATATAGGGCTTGCAGCATTAGGTTTTGAATTGGATGATATTAACACTACATACGTCAAGCATTCTTTAAAACCAAAAGCCAGAATAAAGGAAGGGATACTTCTTAGGGATTTTGCAACTTCTGCAACCGACATTACTGATGGACTTGCAAGTGAATTATATGAGATTAAAAAGGATGATTATGGATTTATGATTTATGAGGAAATGCTGGGGATTTCTGATGAATATAAAGCATTGGCCAGCAATTTAAATCTTGATTATCTTGATTTGATATTGCATGTCGGTGAGGATTTTGAATTGCTTTTTACAATATCAAAAGATAATATTGAAAAATTGCCGTTTGAATGTAAAGTTATTGGTGAGGTAACGGATTCTGATGTGGTTGAACTCACTTTGGAAAATGGATTTGTTGAGAGAATTGAAAATAAAGGATATGAGCATTATGTTAGTGAGTAATGATTTATTTAAAAAAAGTTCAAAAACACAAAAGATTCGTTGTGAGATTTGTGCCAACTACTGTAAAATAGCGGATGGTAATGTTGGAGTTTGCAGACAGTATAAAAACATTAACGGAGAGCTATTTGATGAATCATATGGTATTGTTTCATCTTTAAGTCCTGATCCTGTTGAAAAGAAACCTTTAAATCAATTTTTACCAGGCACATTCACATACTCGATTGGAGGTTTTGGGTGTAACATGACATGTTTGCATTGTCAGAACTATATGATATCTCAGGAATATGATAAAAATTCAAGGGGTATTAAAATAACACCAGAAGCAATCGTGGAAAATGCACTTAACTATAATTGTAAGTCAATTGCTTGGACCTATAATGAACCTACGATACACTTACCTTTCTCCAAGAAAACTTCACTGCTTGCAAGGCAAAAAAACTTGAAGGTCATCTATGTAAGCAACGGTTATTATTCTGACAAATCACTTGAAGAGGTTTTGACTTTTGTCGACGCATTCAATATAGACTTGAAATCCATGTCCAGTGATTTTTACAAAAAAGTCTGTGGTGCAGACCTGGATGTGATTTTGGATAATCTGAGAAGAATATATCTGGAAGGTAAACACCTAGAAATTACTAATTTAATAATTAATGATTATAATGATTCAATTGATGAAATCAGTCAGCTATGTGATTTTGTAGCCAGTGAATTGGGTCCTGAAGTTCCTCTTCATTTTTCAAGGGCTTTTCCTTATTATAAAATGAATGACATTTCACCGACAAGGCCGGAAATTTTGTATAAGGCAAAAGAAATTGCACAAAAAAAAGGCATAGAAAATATCTATTTAGGTAATATTTAAGTTTTTTTTAAAAAAAGTAAAATTAAAAGTTAGTTTATTCTCCAAAACTAACTCTTTCGAATTTTTCTAATGTTTTAAGTGATTTTGTTGCGTCAACACCGATTTTGGTAGTTGTTCCATCACTTTCAGCTACAGGGTCCAAAGAAGAACCGCGCACATTCGGAACAATCATGATGTCACGGTCACCTTTAACACGTGTAGCTATTGCATATTCAACATCTTCAGCATCAAATATGTTCACATCAGTATCCACTGCAACACAATGTTGTTGATGGATACTACAGAATGCAACCAGCAGCAGCCTCCTTCTGTTAAAACAACATTTTCAACTGTAGGAACGGCATTTTTAACTGCTTTATATATTCTTGGCTCTTGTGGAAGGCCTTGCAATAATTTATGCTCAAATCCGGCAGGGATAATTGCATGATAACAAGGATTATCCTTTTTGATATGCATTTTTTCTAGATTAATTATCGGTTGGTCACGGATAATGTCGTAGGTATCTGTCAAGTCTACAAACGGACCTTCAGCAACGGTTTCAGTGACTGATATTTTACCCTCTAAGATAATGTCGGCTTGAGGAACTTCCAAATCTCCGCATTTGATTAATTCGAGTTCACCATCCTTAAATGCATTAGCCACTTCCATTTCATTATAATCAATTGGTATTGAAGTTGTACTTGCAAGAAGGATTGCAGGGTCCATTCCAATTGCTATTGCAATGTCCAAATCTTTTCCCGCTTTTTGAGCATTTTGGAAATAAGTGTAAAGGTTTCTAGGTACAATTCTGATGACTAATCTTTTATTGTCAAGCACCATCATACGGTGGATTGAAGCATTCTGAATTCCTGTTTCAGGGTCACGTGCAAACACAACCCCTGCAGTAATGTATGCTCCTCCATCACGTTTGTAATGGGTTAAAATTGGAATTTTATTCAAATCCACATCTAAATTATCATATTCGGAAAAGTCTGTAAACTTATCAACTTTAATTGGCTTTTCCATAGCTTCGATAATTTTTTCAGTAATTTCAGATACTTCACAATTAATTGATTTGGCTATTTTGTCTCTGGTATTACAAATTCCTGTAATAACAGGCATATCATACCCTTTGACATTTTTTACAATGACTGTGTCTTTAGGATATTGTCTTAATACTTTTGAAACTTCAAATTCACTGGAAAGTTCATCTGTTATCTCAATAATGTTGTCGCCTTCAAGTTTCATGTTATCACTATAAGTTAATTTTTTTGTCTTTTAATTTTCCTAAAAGTTCTGTAATATATGGATTGTCAATAGCAAGAATTTCACC
>ONUN01000204.1 GCA_900320955.1 uncultured Methanobrevibacter sp.
ATTAGGTGTTTACATGGAACAAATTCATTTAGAGACAAAAAATTTATCATTTACATATCCGGATGGAACTGAAGCTTTAAAAAATGTCAATATCCAAATCAAAAAAGGTGAAAAGATAGCTATCATGGGACCTAACGGTGCCGGAAAATCAACATTGTTCTCTCACTTTAACGGTTTGACAGAACCTACATCCGGACATATTGAAGTGGATGGTGAAAAAATTGTTTATGAAAGGGATGAGCTACTTAAAGTAAGGCAAAAAGTAGGAATTGTATTCCAGGATCCTAACGACCAGTTATTTGCACCGACCGTAAAAGAGGATGTTGCATTCGGACCCATGAATTTAGGTCTTGAATATGATGAAGTTAAAAGAAGAATCGAAGAGTCTCTGGAAATGGTGGGAATGAGCGGATTTGAAGATAAGACCCCACATCATTTAAGTGGAGGACAACAGAAAAGAGTTGCAATTGCAGGAATAATTGCAATGAGACCGGAAATAATGATACTTGATGAACCGACCGCAGGACTTGATCCTGAAGGTGTTGATAAGGTATTGGACATTTTAAATAACCTCAACAAGGAAGGGATAAGCATAGTGATTTCCTCTCACGACATAGAAATGGTGAATCATTTTGCAGACAAGATATTTGTCCTGTATTCCGGTGAAATAATTGCCGAAGGAGATAAGCATCAGATATTTTCCGATACTGAACTTCTAAAAAAAGCTCATTTAAAAGCACCCATAACAACTGAAATACTATATAAACTGAAAGAAAATGGACTGGATGTTGATACCAAAAAAATAAGTGTTGATGAGACAGTCCAAGAAATTTTAAAAATAAAAAAAGGTTAATTTGTTGATTTTCTTCTTTTAAACCTTTCTTTTAATTTTACTATGAACTCAAATTCTTCTTCAAGTTCGGGGTGATTGCCAAATCCACAGTTTGGACAATGGACCTGATTGCAACCATCATGTTTACCACAATTAAAACATCCACGGTTTTCCACTGCTTTTTCATCAAATTCAAAACCGCACATACGACATTTCATAATAAACACCGCCAAAAAAAGATAATTAAAAAAAATAAATGAAAAGATTGAAGTTATTCTACTTCAATGTTTCCAGCTTCTTCTTTACGAAGACAAATGTCATATCCTTTTACACTCATTTCAATTGGATCTCCTAAGGTAGCTACTTTTTTAACAGTAATTTTAGCACCTTTAATGAAACCCATACCCAATAAGTGTCTTCTTAAACCTACATCCCCAGTTTCGTGGTATTTTACCAAAGTAACTGTTTCGCCAGGTTTTACATCTTTTAATGTTTTCATTTTATCACCAATGTAAACTTAAAAAATTAATATTTAGGTACACTTAATTCTGTAAAAACTAATATATAAATATTTAGTTATGACTAAAAAATTAAAAAGATGGGATGATGAACTATCCCATTTAAATAATTTTTCAAATCAGAGCACCTATTGAATCTATCCAAATCCAGCCAATACACCTACATTATAGATTAGGAATGAAACAATATATGCTGTTACTAAAGTAATTCCTGCCATAGTTAACGGCCATTTCCAGCTGTTGGTTTCTTGTTTGATTGCACCAATAGTAGCGAAACAAGGAACATACAATAGACAAAATGCCATGAATGAGTATGCAGATAATGGAGTGAATAAATCATGTACCAATGAAATTGTTCCTTCTTCGTCATCTTCTTCAAGTCCACCTAATGTGGTGAAAGTAGATACTACAACTTCTTTAGCAACCAAACCGGTTAAAATAGCAATACCTGCTTGCCATGTGGAAAAACCAAGTGGGGCAAAAATAGGTGCAATCGCAGAACCTATCATACCAAGAACACTTTCCTGTGATCCATATTCGACACCGAATGGAACTGAACTTAAAATCCAGATTACAATAGCTGAAGCAAGAATAATGGTACCTGCTTTTTTTAAGAAACCTTTGGTTTTCTCCCAAGTGTGCAATAATACTCCTTTCAGAGATGGAACCTTATAGGTTGGAAGTTCCATAACAAACGGAGCAGACAGTCCTTTAAAGATTGTTCTTTTAAGTATTCCTGCAACAATAAGTGCTACAACAATACCTAATAAATAGATAGATAATAATATTAAACCTTCATTTGCAGCAAAGAATGCTCCTACAAATATTGAATAAATAGGCAATCTTGCAGTACAGGACATGAATGGAATAAGCATCATTGAAAGCAAACGGTCAGATTCATTTTCCATAGTCCTGGTTGCCATAACTGCAGGCACTCCACAACCAAATCCTAAATGTCTTCCAATATGCTCAAGAACAAGAACATAAGTATAATTTGCGGTAAGAATACAAGTACTCCACCTACACCGCCAATGATACCTTTTTCGAGTAATGAACCGAGCACTTCATTTCCAACAGCCTCAGCTAAATATTCACCAAACCATGAAAACCATCCATCAATTAACTCACAAAACGGAGTTGAAATTGTGAATGTCAAATGGAATAATAAAAACATTATAAAAATAAATATAAAAGGAGCTAAAATCCTATTAGTTACAATTTTATCTATTTTATCAGTAGTAGTTTCTTTTTCAACAGCAGGTCTTTTAACAGCCTCTGCCATTAATCCACTAATATAAGCATATCTTGCATTTGCTACAACTTCTTCTGCACCCACATCATACAAATCATGAAGGTGTCCTGCAACTTTATCGGCTTCAGTCATGATTGCAGAACTTTGAGAAGATTTTTGAACCTTTTCAATTACAATAGAGTCTCTTTCCAATAACTTTATAGCAGTCCAAACAGAAGGAACATCCAATAAACTGCTATCCTTTTCAATTAGGGATTGCAAATCTCCCAGATGTTCTTTTAATTCGTCTCCATAAGCTAATTTTGCACTGGAATCGATTGGTTTTGATGCCTGTTTTTCAACAGTTGTTAATAACTCTTCAAACCCATCCCCGTCTTTTGCACTAATTTCGATGACGGGAAATCCTAAAAGTTCACTCATCAACGGTATATCAATGATATGATCTTTTTTCTTTGCAAAATCATTCATGTTAAGCGCCATTATCATATTC
>ONUN01000054.1 GCA_900320955.1 uncultured Methanobrevibacter sp.
TTGTGTTTTGTTTGTGTACTATGGTTTTCTATGGGAATTTCATTTCGCTGCAAGCTTTCTATTACTATAATTTATCTATTTCTTTTTGACTGTTTTTTTTATTATGTTTATCCTTTACTTAATACTCTTATTGCATAATTTTAGGTGATTTTTTGAATATCAATGTATTAGATACTACTTTACGAGATGGAGAACAAACACCAGGGGTTTCTTTAACTTCTCAGGAAAAATTTAGAATTGCTACTAAACTTGATGAAATTGGAGTTAATTTTATCGAAGCAGGTTCTGCAATTACTTCAGAAGGTGAAAGGGATTCTATTAAAGAGATTTCAGCTCAAGGTTTTAATGCTGAGATTTTAAGTTTTTCAAGACCATTAAATGTTGATATAGATTATTGTTTAGACTGTGATGTTGATGCTGTAAATCTGGTTGTTCCAACTTCTGACTTGCATATTTCAGATAAGTTGAAAATATCCAAGGATGAACTTTTGGATTTGTCCAATAATGCTGTTGATTACTGTAAGGATCATGGTTTGATTGTAGAATTGTCTGCTGAGGATGCATCCAGAAGTGATGTTGATTTCTTAAAAAGTGTTTATGTTAATGCTATAAATCATGGTGCGGATAGGGTTTGTGTTTGTGATACTGTTGGTATTTTAACACCTGATACTTCTTATGAATTGTTTTCTAAATTAAATGATATTCAGGTTCCGGTTTCATGTCATTGCCATAATGACTTTGGTCTTGCTGTTGCCAATACTTTATCTGCAATTAAGGGAGGTGCATCCGAAATTCATACAACCATTAACGGTATAGGTGAAAGGGCAGGAAATACTTCATTTGAAGAATGTGTTGTAAGTATTGACAGATTGCTTCCTGACTTTTCAACAAGCATCAAAATAAATCAGATTTATGATGTATCTAAATTGGTTGCCAGATTGACTGGTGTGTATATTCAGCCCAATAAAGCGATAGTTGGTGAAAATGCATTTGCTCATGAATCAGGAATACATTCTGACGGCATTATTAAAAATTCTGCTACTTATGAACCTATGACTCCTGAACTTGTTGGAAGAACTCGCAAGTTTATCATCGGTAAGCATATGGGGACTCATGGCCTTAATTCCAGATTAAAGGAAATAGGTTTGGAGGTCAATGAAATTCAACTTAAACAAATTTGTGATGATATTAAAGAATTGGCCGATATGGGAAAAACCGTTACAGATGTTGATTTGCAGGTAATAGCTGACAATGTTTTGGAAATTAATCATGAAGACCGTATTAAACTGGATGAGATTACTATCGTTTCCGGAAATAAGGTAATGCCTACTGCATCTGTTAAACTGGTTATAGATAGTGAGGAAATTTTAAATGCAGGTGTCGGTATTGGTCCTGTTGATGCTGCAATTAATGCAGTCAAATCTTTAGACATGTTTAAGGATATAGAACTTATTGAATATCACGTAGATGCAATTACCGGTGGTACTGATGCGTTTATTGATGTAATTATCAAACTTCAAAAAGCCGATAAGGTCGTTTCTGCTAGGGGTACTGAAGCGGATATTATCAATGCAAGTGTCAAGGCCTATATTGCAGGTGTAAATAGGTTGCTTAGGGATTAGTGATTACATGATTGGGGAAAATATAAAGATTTTAGGTTTTAGAGCAAATATTGGTTCTGTTGGTGAAACACTCTCTAAGATAGGGGATATTAAAAAAGATGGTGAGATTATTCAGCTTTTAAATGCTGATGCAGTTGCCGGTCAAAATCACATAATCCATGGGGTCAATCAGGCATTTCTTGCATTTGACCGTGGTGAAAATCTTGCAAATGATATTAGTGTTGAAATTGTTGTGAGATGTTCAGCCCAAAGGCAGATTTCCAAAGCCTTCAACATATTGGGATTGAAAGAGGGAGACATGAATCTATGTGCAGTTCTGGTTAACTGTGATGATTATTCCAGTGATCTTTCAGGGTTATTTGATAGAAATGATGATGTCTTGTCACCGGATGTGGATAAATTGAAAGAGATTTATAAAATTGGTGATGTCGAATTGGAAAAGATGTCTGTCGAAGACATATTGGTTGATAGAATAACCAAGCTTACAGTTGATTATTAATCTCTTCAATAATTTTGTCAAGATGTTCTTTTTCAAGGCATTCATATGCCAGGTTTTTAATCTCAACTGCAACTGCCTTCTGTTTTATTCTATTGTAGTTGGGGCAAGTGGTAATGAATCCGCTTTTGTCCATGGTCAGGGACTTTCTTAAGTTCCAACTTATCTCCTTTGCATTATCATGAGGTATAATTACATTAACACCTCTTTTATTTTGATGGATTGTGTTGGGTATGTTGTTTTTTAGATGCTCTGTTGCATTAAATGTAATTTCTAGTTTTTCATCAACATTTTCAAGTTCGCAACATATACCACCACATACAATTTGTGATGTTTTGCTTAATTTTTGAGGAAGTTTTGTTTTTTCAAATATTTCGGTATTGTCTGTGCTTATGAATCCTCCGCTTCCGACATTAATCATTTTTGGTGAGCCTGTTGATGCGATGATGATGTCTGAATATTTTCCGTTTCCAAGTTTATTCATTCTGTCCCCGATTCCGGCAGAGGCATCTTCAATGCTTAAAATATCATGGTCTTTGCAATATTTTGAAATGCTTTTGGTGTCCTGTTCGGCGCAATATCCTGCAAAGCTGGTGTATATTAATGCAGAATCCTTTTCAATTTCCATTTCATCCAAATATTCTGGATTTATAATCCCCAAATCGGTTTTCAGCGTTTTGACGTTTTTTCCTAAAAATTTTGCAATCTGTTTGAATCCGTGCCATCCTCCCTGGTCGGGCACAATAACATCACCTTCGACTGCTGAAAGTGCAATGAAAATGCTGTTGTTTCCGCTGGATGTGATTTTAACATTTTCGTGACCTGTCAATTCCTGAATCTTGTTTATCGCTTTTGTTTCAAAGTCATCCTTGAGATTTCCTTTGGCAATTTCAGACATTGTTTCTAATGTTTTTTTAGATGGGGTTTTAAACTTAAACATATCATTCACTTTTTGAAGTACATATCCAGGGTGGTTTGCTTTGTGTGAAGCATTTCATTCAGCAATGTTCCCTGCTTTACAAATTCGCTAACCGGTATTCGAAGTTTTGTCCCAGCATATTTTAAACAGTCTTCCAATGTTTCAAATTCAATGTATGGTTTGTCCATAGCTTCTTTAATATTTTCACGAACGTTAAAAACACCTAAAGGTACATAATCTTCATATGCTTCTCTTAATATGACTAATCCTGACTGTTTTTTTATTTTAAAGAGATAATCAAGAACCACCATTTTTGCGGTGTAGTAACATCCTCCGACACGGGAGTACTCTTTTTTGCCGCCGTTTGTTTCATAATCTGAAAATATCAATCTTTCATCTTTCATGATTTTGATGAATGCTTCGTACCATTCATATTGCCATTCCGTTGGGGTTAAAATAATGATGTAATATGTGTTGAGGGCTCCGAATTCAAAGACCCTATAGGTATCCAGCCTTTCAAATTTTCTCACTTCCTTTAGAAATTCATCGGCAAGTGTTGAATCGCATGCCGTAATTGACCATCGAGTCGGAACAAGTTTTCTTTTGTTTTTTGTACCTATTGCACCAACTGAAAATGCCTTCTGCATTGCGGAAAATGGCACGTCCTTGCTGTGAAGATTGACAACAGCATCCACTGCCTTCAGGTCAGTATCATAGAAAGTCTTTTCCAGTTGCCTGTCCCATTTGACTGCATCGATATCAAATGTTTCAATAACTGCACTTGGTCCATGGGGAGTGCTGTCTTCGGTAAGCATTGATCCTGTTGGGCGACGTCCGAATGTGGCTTCACTGTCAATTGCTTTGGATGCAAGTGAAATGTCCTGAAGCTTTTCAACAAAAGGGTTTTCCAAATCATCAATCTTTATCAGCTGCTTTCCGCGCACAAGACTCATTCTGTAATTTATAATTTCATCCTGGGTTTTGTTTTGCCCAATCCATTCTTCGGGAGCATCCATAATGTGGGTGTCTCCCATTTGAGAACTCATCATGGGTCCGGCATAGACTTTCGGATAGGACCATCTTCCAATAAATACTGATGGGGGTGTGGTTCCTTCTAAATTTTTTCCGACTTTAACAGATTTCATTTGAATTTGTTCTGTTAATTTGGCAAGATAAGCATTTTTTGTGGTCTTCATGGTTTCTAAAAAAAGTAAAAAATAAAATACTATTGATTAAAATAGTATTTAACAGAATTCGATGGTTGCAGGTGGTTTGTCACTAACGGATAGTGCAACGTGTGTAACTTCAGAAATTCTGAACGATTTCCCAAGGAAGTTCAGCAACGGATGCAGTCATTGCATCAATTGAATTAACCACTCTAACTATAACGAGGTATCCAAAGTCTCTTTGGTCTCCTTTAACGCCTGTAACTTTTGTGTCAGTTAGCACGGCAAAGTATTGCCATACGTCTTTGTCAATGCCTGCAGCCTCAATTTCATCGCAAACAATTTTGTTTGCTTTTCTGCATATTTCAACGTTTTCTCTTGTAAGTGCTCCAACGACACGCACACCAAGTCCAGGGCCTGGGAATGGTTGCCTGTATACTGTTGTAGCAGGTAAGTCTAATTCATCACCGATTTCCCTTACTTCATCCTTATATAAGTCACGAATAGGTTCGCATAATTCCAAAACCATTCCGCTTGGAAGAGCTAGGTTGTGGTGAGATTTGATTTCGCCTTTGGTTTCAATCCAGTCAGGTGCAATAGTTCCTTGAACAAGGTATTTTGCATCAGCCTTTTTAGCTTCCCTTTCAAAGACATCAATAAATATTTTTCCAATAATCTTTCTTTTTTCTTCAGGATCATCCACTCCGGCAAGAGCATCCATGAATTCATCTGAAGCATCAACAAATTTGAAATTTAATCTGTCTTTAAAGGTGTTGATTACTTGTTCAACTTCACCTGCTCTTAAAAGGCCATGGTCAACAAAAATTGCAGTTAAATTATCTCCGATTGCTTCTTGTACGAGAACGGAACAAACTGAACTGTCTACACCACCAGACAATGCAATAATTGCTTTTTCATCACCAATTTGATCTTTGATCTTTTGAACTGCATCTTCAATAAATTCTTTAGGGCTTAACATTTTATTCCTCATCCTCTTCTTCGTAATCTTCAATGATTTGTTTAATCATTGCTTCCAAACCGTTATCGTTACCGGATTCAATAGCTTCGATGATGTCATCGTATTTTATGAATTTTTCAATTTTAACAGATTTTCCTCCAATTCCGGAGATTCTAAATCCGTATTCTTCATCACCTATTGGTATGTTGACATATTGTCTTTTTAAACCAGCCTTATTGTCCTGTGCTTTTGTAGCTAAATCTTCAGCATTATCAATCATTATTACACCTTTTGACATATTTCATAAAAGTTTTTAAATATTATTTCACCTTTTGGAGTATGATGTACCTCAGGATGGAATTGAATTCCGTATACGTCCTTATCTTTGTGTTTAAATGATTCCACATCACATAGACTTGAACTTGCCAGGATTTCAAAATCTTCCGGGATTGTTTTCACTTCATCCTTGTGTGATGACCAAACATCCATTTCAGGTGCTAATTCTTTAAATAAGTTTTCATCATTATTGATATTAATTTTCACTTGAGCATAACTTTCAGTATCTGAAGTTTCAACATCTCCACCATATGCCTTTGCAATCAACTGGTGGCCAAGGCATATTCCTAAAATTGGAATGTCGAAGTGCTTTATGTATTCTTCACTCATCCCGGCACCTTCAAGTGAAGGTCCTCCACCTAAAATTAATCCGATTGGATTTTCAGCTTCAATTTCTTCGATGCTTAAGTCATTTGAAACTAATTTCGATGGAATGTTGAGATACTGTAAACTTCTTTGGATTCTATGATTGTATTGTCCTTTATTGTTAATAACTAAAATTGTCATTTTATACTCCATGAAAATATAATGATATTATTTTTAGTTTTTTTATTTATTATATTTATCTAACTGTAATTAAAAAAATTAAAAAAAGTTTCTTATAATTCATAAAAGTTTTAATGGGAAATGTCAATTTTGTTGATATTTGTTGTTTATTTTTTCAAAGTCCTTTTTCCTGTCTTCTTTTGATTTTTTAGTTTTTTATTTTTGAATATTTGATTCATTCTTGATGATAAATACATTAATAAACACACAAAAAGAATTTGCAGAACTCCAGAAGGAATATTTGATTACAGTATGATAAGAAAAGATGGATGAATAGAAAATCAAAAAAAATCCTGACAAATTGACAGTCATTCATTCGTGCGACAAAATAATTAAATACATTTATAACAAAAATATATATCGTATAAATTTCATATTGGAGGAAATAATATTTTACATAATAAGAAGGTAATGATATTTGCAGTATTGTTTGTATGTCTGCTTGCTGTTTCTGCAGTAGGTGCAAGTGATGCAAATGATACTGTAACGGCCAGTGCAGAGGATGATTTGGTGGTATTGTCCTCAAGTAATGTATTGATTAAAGATAATTCTACATTGGCACATGCCGATTCAACATATGGTCAACTGAAAATGGAAAATGATGATGAAAAATTAAGTGTTTTAAATGATGAGAATGTTTTAAGCAGTGCTGAAACTTTTAACGGTACTACTTTTTCTGAATTGAGAAGTAAGTCAAAGGCGCTAAGGCAGTATTGAATGTAATTCTTTCTGGTGGAAATTATACAGTCTCTGCTACTTATCTTGGTGACGATGAATTTAATGAAAATGCAACTGATATTTCATTTTCAGTGGATGGTCGTGAAAGTGCTGATGTAAATATTACCATTCCAAGCGATATCCATGCTGGAGACAATTCAACCGTTAAAATTGATATTCCTGATGCTACAAGCAATGTGACTGTTTATGTTGATGGTGTGGGATATTCTGCAGCACTTGTCAACGGATCTGCTGATGTAAACATTCCTGGATTGTCAAGCGGTAACCATACAGTTGTTGTGGAATACTCCGGTGATGACAAATATGCTCCATTCACTAAAGTGGTAACATTGAACATTTCTAAGGTGGATATTTCTGAAGATGACTTGAAAGTCAAGGTAACTCTTGCGATTGGTGGCAAGACACCAACTGTTGTGATTAATTTGCCTAAAGATGCTACTGGTTATGTTGTGTTAAGCGTAAACGGTTATGATTATCATCTTGAAATCAATAATGGAGCAGCTAATATCAAATTGCCTGCTCTCAGTTATGGTAAACACAGTGCTGAAGTAACATATCCTGGTGATGACAAATATAACTCAGTAAGCAAAAACGTCATCATCAATGTTCCTAAACCTAAGTTGATAGCTAAGAACATTATAAGGGGATATACCAACAGAGATCCGTTTAAAGTGCGTGTGGTTGTTGACGGTAAGGCTGTTACAGGCAAATATGTGACATTCAAGTTCAACGGAAAAACATACAAACGCCTGACAAACAGTAAAGGATATGCAATATTCAAGACACCTGTCATAAAACCTGGCACATACAAGATTACATCAAAATACAATGATGTTTCCATATCTAAAACAATCAAAATTGTAAATGTCATTATAGTCAACACCAAAAAGATCAAAAAATCCGCCAAGAAGGTCATGGTCAAGGTTTCATTGAAAAAAGTTAAAAACAAGTATCTCAAATCCAAAACATTAACCTTGAAAATCAACGGCAAAAACATCAAAGCAAAAACCAACAAAAAAGGTGTTGCAATGTTCACAATCAAGAAGAGCATTGTCAAAAAACTTAAGACGGGCAAAACATATCGGGTCAAGGTGGCATACGGAAAAGATGTTGCAACCAAAAAAATCAAAATTGTAAGATAGAGATTTTCACTCTATCTCCCTTTCTTTTTTTAAATCAAATATTCGATTGATTATTTTTAACCCTATTTTTTCAAAGATACTTTTAATAGCTGGAAAAATTAATATTGTTTATGTTTTGATGAATTTTCACACAGTTTGATTTGCGGGTATATATCTAAAAGTCAAAAAAATAGGTAATGTTATGAATTTTGGGAGTTTATGGATTATAAAGTTCTTTCAATTCCTTAAATTTATATATGATAGTGTATATATTTGAATTACATGGAATTAAAAGATTTGATATTAATTATAATCGCTATTTTCGTAGCAGTAATATTATTTAAACTGTTCATGTGGTTATTGCCTGTTATAGTTGTAGTGTTAATTGCATTTTTCGTATACATGTATCTGTCCGAAAGATATTAGCTATCGTTTAATATCATTATATGCTGAAGTTGCAGCAACCGCACCTTCACCGCATGCAACTACCCACTGCTTTAACCCAACGCACACATCACCAATTGCATAAACATAGTCTATGTTGGTTTTTTGCTCTTTATCAATGATAATATGGCCTGATTCATCCAAATCAACATTTAATTGTTCGGCAAGTTCTGTGTGGGGGATATATCCTACACTTATGAAAACACCATTCACCGGCAATTCCTGAAGTTCTCCTGTCTTTGTGTCTTTCAAGATAACTGATTCAACAAGCATTTTGCCTTTGATTTCTTCAACGGTTGCATTGAGTATGGTTGGAATGCCTTCTTTTTTTATCATGTCCTGTAGGTGTTTTTGCGCTCTGAATTCATCTCTTCTGTGAACCAATGTAACATTTGCTCCAAGATTTTTAAGATAAATCGCCTCCTGAAGGGCGCTGTTTCCTCCACCTACCATGATGATGTCACGTCCGGCAAAGAAAAATCCGTCACAGGTTGCACAATAACTCACGCCTTTACCTTTAAATTCATCTTCACCCTTCACGTCCAAATGCCTGTGGGAACTTCCTGTTGCTAGAATTATTGTTTTAGCTGCATATTCGTCTTTGTTGGTTTTGACTGTGAAGTGGTATTCATCATCCCTTTTAATGATTTCAGTCACATCTTCCATCTCATGCAGCTCGCAGTTTTTAGTTGCCTGAGATTTCATTTTTTCGATTAATTCTAACCCTGAAATGTTGTCAAAACCAGGATAATTTTCCATTTCTGGAACTTCACGGCCGATTCCACCTGCAAGATCACGGTCAATTATTAAGTTTCGTGTTCCCTGACGGCCTGCATAAATACCTGCGGTAAGACCTCCCGGGCCTGCACCAATTATGATGATGTCATATTCTTCCATAATCTTTCCTCTTAAAAAAATATGGATTTGATTTTAAATTAAATCCGCAATTGCTTTTCTAACGTCATCCAAACTTTCTGTTGGTTCAAATCTTCTAACGACATTACCTTGGCGGTCAACTAAAAATTTGGTGAAATTCCATTTGATGTCATTGTTGTCTTTGTAATGTCTGTCCATTGCTTTTAAAATTATTTTTAATTTAGTAGCTCCTTTACCGGTAATTTCAGTAAATGGCTGTTCATTCTTAAGGTATTCGAATAATGGTGATGCATTTTCACCGTTTACATCAATTTTATCAAAGATTTGGTATGGCACTAACCATTTGTTGCGACATACTTCTGCAATTTCTTCGGTTGAACCTGGGGCCTGCTTTCCGAATTGGTTGCATGGGAAATCTAGGATTTCAAAACCTTGATCCTTAAATTCGGCATAAATTTCATTTAATTCTGTGTACTGTGGGGTAAAACCACATTTTGTTGCAGAATTCACAATTAAAAGTACTTTGTCTTTGAATTCGGAGAGTGAAACCATGTTTCCTTCTCCATCTTTCACTTCAAAATCATAGATTGACATTCTTTTTACCTCTTTACCTCTTGAATTTTTAAAACTTTAACTGTGTTAAAAGTTATATTTAATTTTTAAATAATATTATATAAAAGTTAAGTATTATGTTATTATTTTTAAATTATTTGTTATTTTTTTGAGATAATTGATGTGATTAATTTTTTTGGAATATCTCTTTTTTTATTGATGGGGTCATCAATTCTAATTGTTGTCTATTTTATTAGTAGAAAAGCTATTTGTTGTTCATATATTATTTATTTCAATAAATATTTATATATTATTTGTATAAAAATAGTATTATCGGTTAAAAATACTTGTGGGAGGAAATAGTTTTGACGGACAGAAAATTGATAGTACTGACAATAGTTATTATCTCTTTATTTGCAATTTCAGCTGTTAATGCTGCAGATAATGTTACTGCTGATGTTGTCGGTGTAGAAAATCAAAGTGTTGATGTAATATGTGATATGGATGATAATTTAACAATTTCTCAGGAGGGTTTGTCAAAAAATTCTCAGGACGAAAATAATTTAAACATATCTGATAGTATGGACAATGCTGTTTTGGAAAAAAATAATGGTTCTGAAAAGAAAAGTGAATCTCCATTGTATGGGATTGTTGATATCGGTGCAAATTCCATGGAATTGGAAATATTTAAAATTAAAGATAATGGAAAACCAAAAGCTGTATTTTCATTATCTGAAAAGTCAGTTACCGCAATTTACACAGTAAATAACAATCTAACACAAAAAGGAATCGATAAATTGGTATCTATCCTAAAGGATTATAATGATGTTATGGATTTGCTTAAGGTAAAAACCAAATTTGTGTTTGCAACAGCCAGCTTAAGAAAGATTGACAATAGTGCAGAGGTAATTGCAACAGTTAAAAAGAAAGTCGGATTGGATATTAACCTGATAAGTGGTGAAAAGGAAGCGCAAACAAGTTTCAATGCTGTAAAAGACACTGATTTAACAACAGATAAAGGCATTGTAATTGATTTGGGTGGTGGAAGTTGTGAAGTAATTGATTTCATAAATAAAACTGTAATAACTTCTGAAAGCATGCCTATAGGTGTAAACTCCTGTTACTTGGAGTATGTCAACGGACTGTTCCCAAATATCCTTGAAGCCAAGGAAATAGAAAACAGAGTATTGTCAGAGCTCAAAAAACTTGTTGTAACTAATGATACTCAAAGAAATGATTTGTTTGGTATTGGTGGATCAATTAAAACCATTAAAAAAGTTTTAATATATCTTGAATGGATTGATGAGGATGCAGAGTATATTCCTGTTTCAATGCTGGATGACTTATTGGAAGAATTCAGCCAGCCAACAAAGGAAACCTATCTTAATATATTAAATGTTAAGGCTGAAAGAATCAATACATTTTTACCTGGCCTGATTGTTGCTAAAACAGTTGCCCATTATTTCAATGTGACAAATCTGCATGTATGTAAAAATGGTGTAAGGTATGGAATATTACTGGAAATCCTTGCCAATGAAAGCCATAATTCCACTGACAAGCAAAATATTTCATTAGATGTCAATGACATTGACATTGCCTGTGATGAAAATGCAGAAATTTCAATAGTTCTTCCAAAAAATGCGACAGGAACAATCACTGTTAAAATCGATAAAAATGCATATTCCTCTTCACTGTACAATGGATGCTGCCTGATAGTTCTTCCGAAATTGGAGTCCGGCAATTATTCAGCTGAAATATCTTACAGTGGCGATGACAGTTATTTGTCTAATAAAACAGAATTCAGCATTCATGTCAAATCAGCATTACTCAATGCATATGACATGACACGCGCTCAAAACAGTGACTATGACTATCAAATCAAATTGACTGACGAGAATGGAAATGCCATTTCAAACAAATTAATTTCATTCAAAATCATGTCAAACCAGTATTATGCAATTACAAATGATGAAGGCATTGCAAATATCAGGCTAAACTTAAATGTGGGAACATATGAAGTATTTGTTTCGTCTGAAATTGCAGGCAATTCCACACGGACATTAAAAATCGTAAAGCGCATAACAAACAATAAGAATTTAAATGTATACTACACAAGCAATGCAGTTTATAAAGTCAGGATCATCGGTGACGATGCACATCCCGAAATTGGCGGCAAGAATGTTAAGGTTTACATTGACAATAAACTGAAAAACATTAAAACAGATAAGGACGGTTTCATTAAAGTAACAATCGATAAAAACTTTAATGTAGGTACACATACCATTAAAGTTCAGTATAAGGGAGTGGCTGTCAAAAATAATGTTGTTGTAAAACATTTGGTAAGTCTCAAATCAGTCACTGTCAAAAAATCTGCTAAAAAACTTGTCTTGACTGCCAGCCTGGCAAAAGTCAAAGGAAAATACCTTAATAAGAAAACAGTATTCTTTAAATTCAATGGCAAAACATACAAAGCAACAACCAATGCCAAAGGAGTTGCAAAAGCAACAATCAAATCCAATGTCTTGAAAAACCTTAAAGTCGGCAAGAAGGTTATTTATCAGGCCATGTACCTGAAGGATATTGTTAAAAAAACTGCAATAATTAAAAAGTAACTATCTTCGGTAGTTACTTGCTTTTTTTATTTTTTTCATAGGCTCAAATTAGCAAAATTCAATATACGAACCTATAGTATCCCTAACGCTGGCTGAAAAAATTATGACATCAGATGCTAGAGTAAAAAATCATCAATGAATTTCATACTCCTGTCGGTGTTTCGTTTGCCATTAAACGTTCTCCATTAGGAAGAGCTTTTCTCACTTCACATCTTATGCTGTGGTCATTTTGCACGGCAAATGCAACGCCTTGATATGACTTTCCATTTTTTGTCACTGTAACATTCACACTATCTGAATAGCCAGGTGTAATGCTTCCAACAGCTTGTCTCTCGTTATACTTATCATTTGCCTGTTTTTTCATAGTTTCCCAGGTGCTGCTTTTAATTTTCCATTCATATCCGGAAGAGCTTTTGAAGGTTGCCATGTCTCCAGATTCCCCAAAGGCAACGCCTAATGTCATTCCCACAACAAAAATCGCAAGTAAAGCCATCAGAATTTTTATTTGTCTTTTCATAACAAATCAACCCTTTTTTTAACTAATTATATGATTTCTATGTTATATTAAATTTTTTCATGTAGGTTTAGCCAATAGGAATTGTTATATACGTATGATTGACACAGATTATATTGATTAATTTTAATTAGGTGTGTAGGTTATGAACAAAAAAATATTGGTGATATTATTATTTAGTATCTTAATCTTGTCAAGTGGGCTTGTATCCGCAGCTAAATTGTACCAAGATCCGTTAAATGGAACGGATGAAAAAACATTTAAAAAGAAATGCGAGGAAGTTACTTATAGGGATATTAAGCCAAATGAGGACTTGAAAAATCATCCTGTAAAATTAACCGGTATGGTAGAAATCGTGAAAGATGATATAATGGTATTTCATGCTGATGGTTTACGTGACCAGGAAATAATAGTTAACTTGCCACCTGATCAAGATAACAGTAAATATAAAAAATTTCAAGGGTTAAATGCAGTCATTTATGGAGTATATCAAGGATTAGATGATTTTTCATTTAGTGGTGAACGTCCATATATAAGTATAGGTGTTATTGACTATTATGTTAAATGAGTAATAGAATAGGTGATGATGAACTTTTTCTGCACACTTTGAATTGTGATAATTAAATAAATGAGTGACAAGACTTTAAAACACATGCTTACATAAATATTCTCCTATATTGTCAAAACTTTGGCTGTAAAATATATTGTAACTCTTAAAACAGTAGCTGTTAAAAAATCCG
This sequence comes from uncultured Methanobrevibacter sp., assembly GCA_900320955.1. GTDB lineage: Archaea > Methanobacteriota > Methanobacteria > Methanobacteriales > Methanobacteriaceae > Methanocatella. Next base: position 13,641 of record ONUN01000054.1, read on the forward strand.
CAAAGAAGTTAGTATTGCAGGCATTTCGAATAGTCAATGGCAAATGCCTTAATAAAAAACTGTAACATTTCAGTGGTAGAACATACAAAGCCAAAACCAATGCAAAAGGAATCGCAAAAGTAACCATCAAATCAAGCATCCTGAAAAAGCTCAAAGTAGGCAAAAAAATAACCTATCATGCAACATACTTGAAGGATAGTGTTAAAAAGACTACAAAGGTTAAAAAGTAGATGCAAACTTTGCATCTATCTCTATTTTTTTATTTTTTCGTAATTTGCTTACTTGATTGTACTATTTTTTATAATCATATTCATTTGCTTTCATATTTGACTGTTTATTCAACTGTTTATGGAAGAAACTATCAAAATATTCATGTGTTCTGTTGATTCCAGTATCGATGAAATATTCTTTGAAGGTGTATTATGAAGTTTGTGCAAACAAATGTGGCTATATAAGATAGCCATAAATTTTCTTTTTTTTTTGGAGTTGACATATATGAATGTAATATGAGCATTTAAAATATTAGAATTACATCCTAATGCCTCACAAATAGAAGTGAAAAAGGTATTTAAACAATTAGCAAAGAAATACCATCCTGATGTATCTAATTATGATTTTACTGCCAAGTTCCAAGAAATCAATGAATCATATGAAGTTGCATATAAGTATGCTGGGAAAAACAAATATATGGATAAAACACGGTCATCAGCAAAAACTAAACCTGCACATTCAGTTAAAAGAAAAAATACTGCTACGCGTGAAACTAAATCCTCAACCAAAAAATCTGACACTTCAAGCATTAGTGTTGGGTGGGTACTTGCAAGGGTATTTGCATTGATAATACTATTAATGATTGTGCCTGGATTGCAGTTAATTGCATTATTTTTAATATTATATGCTGTAACTAGGATATTATAATGCCAAGACTGTAAAAGTTAAAAAATAGGGACTCACCACCCCTTATTTTTTTCTTATTTTTAATTAAAGCAAAAGCTTTCTAATACTTATATACTTTCTTAAAAAGAAATAATCTCATATAAAAAAATACCTGTGATATTATGGGATTTAAAAAAGCGATTTTAGTACTATTACTACTGATTATTTTAACAATGGGAGCTGCAAGTGCAGCCGACACCAACACGGCATCGGACAATCTCGCAGCAACTGAAAACATAAATTTAGAACTTAATGAAAACGACAAAGTACTTAGTATTGATTCGACTGAGGTAATTTCAGATCCCGGAAATGGATCATACGCCCCTGGAAACGGAACTGTGGTTATAGGAGGAACATTTTCTGATTTGGACACTCTGATTCAAAATGCTGGAAGCGAATTGAACTTGAGCGAAAACTACACTTATATAAACGGTGATCCGACTTCAATAACCATTGACAAGCAAATCACCATCAACGGAAATGGAATTACAATCGACGCTAACAATAATGCATCAGTTTTTAAAATAGTATCCGACTATGTTAAAATAAATAACATTACTTTTATAAACTGTAGAAATGAAACTGGATGTGGTGGTGCAATCTACTGCACAGGAATCAATTTTGACATATACAACTGTAGCTTTATAAATTGTTATGCTAATGACGGAGGTTCAATATATTGCAATTCACTTGGTGACTCAATATCATCTTGCGACTTTATTAATAGTTCTGCAAGTAACAACGGAGGTGCTATAAACATAATGTGCCAAGGAGATATTATAACCAATTGCATTTTTACAAATTGCCACGCCACTCGAGGAGGGGCTATTTACAGTTCACCTTATTTCGAAAGAATAACCAATTGCATTTTTGTAAATTGCTCTGCAAACTATGGTGGTGCATATCTCTACTCAGGGAATGAAGTTGAAATTTCAAATTGTTTGTTTGTAAAATGCTCTGCAAACTATGGTGGTGCAATTTTTTCCGATACATATTCCGACGGTGAAATACGAAATTCAGAATTCATAAATCTTACTGGGTCCAATGGCCCTGCAATCTATGATTTATCAAATATCTTGGAGATAATCAACTCCACCTTTGAAGATAAAACTGCGCAAAGCTTAAACGATTTAATCTATGGAGGAATAATTACCAACTGCACATTGAATGGAAACAAAACAATCACAGCAAAAATCAATATCATCAATTCCATAAATGAGTACAAAAACGGAAATTTCACATTCCAATTGACAGACTCCTATACTGATGAGCCTATTGCAGGAGCGGTTTTACAGTTAGTGATAACTGGAAACATTAAAGTAGGATTTTCCGCTACAACAGATGCAAACGGTATTGCAACATTCAAAACCAAAAATTTATATGAATTCAGTCAAAACTCCAATACATTGGAAATGAAGGAACTTGAGATTGGAAACCATACCGTCGAGCTGAAAACCAGTGGAAATGTTGAATCTGCAAGCATCTATGCAAACCTAACAATTATCAAGGCAAACATCAACCTTTTCACAGTTATAGATGGTATTAATGCAACCATTACAGCAACCAACAAGAAAAATGAGGAAGCTGTGCCCGGCATTGTACTTCACATATCCTACGATAATCAAGACAGTTATCTCATAACAGATGTAAACGGTACTGGAAACTTCATCGCAAACCTGCCTTGCGGAACCCACACAATAACAGTATCCACCAACGACACCAAAAACATCAACTACACTGAAACTAACATTACAATAGATATCCCGTATAAGACTTTCCAAGATTTAAGCTTCATAATAGCAAATACGACTGAAGGAAGCGTTTTGGAGTTGAGCGACGATTATATATATGGCAACGGTACAACTGAAGGAATCCAAATTACAAAGGCAATAATAATCGATGGTAAAGGCCATACATTGGATGCTTTGTCTAATTCCAGGATATTTAACATCCTCAGCGATGGAGTAGTCTTAAAAAATATTAATTTTGTTAATGGTCGCTGTGCTGACGGTGGTGCAATTTACTGCAATGGAGCCAACTGCTCAGTTGTAAACTCATCATTCAACAACAATAATGCCGAAGATTATTATACTGACGGTGGAGCAATCCACGCAACAGGATTACATTTCACCATAATCAATTCCACCTTCACCAACAATAATGCTCCAGGCAATGGTGGAGCCATTCGTTTAGGTGGCGACAACTGCGAAATATTTAATTGCACATTCACCAATAACGAGGCTCAAGGCGATGGAGGAGCAGTTATAACAAACGGTGCAAACTGCATCATTTCAGACTCCAAATTCACCAACAATGAAGCCGTTATTTATAACGGTGGTGCTGTGCGTAACACTGGAGACTATTGCATAATTAGAAACTCAATATTCACAAGCAATCGTGCATCCAACCATTATGGTGGTGCAATAAAATCCTCCGGAATAGACCCAATCATTTCAAATTCCATATTTATTGATAACCATGCTACTGAAGGTGGTGCCTTTTATGTTACTGTAGGCTTTTATTCAAGCGTAGTAAACTCTTCCTTCATCAACAATACTGCTAATGATAAAGGAGGCGCAATTTACTTTGATATTTTAGGCAACGTTACTGATTGTACATTCAGCGGAAACAGCAACCCAGAAATCTATTCAAATAACCACACCATAGATACCAACTCAACATTCAAAGACCTTGCCGATTTAATCAACAATGCCTCACCAGGCGACATTCTAGAACTAGATACCAACTACCAAAATGATGGCTCAGTATCCAGCAGCGGAATTACAATCTCCAAAGCAATTACAATCGATGGAAAAGGTCACACCCTTGATGCAAAAGGATCATCAAGAATATTTAAAATCAATGCTGAAAACGTCACTCTCAAAAACATCATATTCAAAAACGGACATGGCAACAACGGTGGAGCCATCCAATGGATGAATACCAAAGGTGTTGCAGACAACTGTACATTCATTAACTGTTCTGCTGAAAACGGAGGGTCTGTCTACTGGAATGGTGAAAACGGAATGATAAACACATCAACATTCGACCACTCAACCGCAACATCAAACGGTGGAGCAATATACTGGAACGCAAACAACGGAGAAATAGCAAACTCCATATTCACCAATTCCTATGCACAAAACGGAGGAGCAGTATATGTTCCGGAAAATAGGAATGTTGAAATCAAATCATCAATATTTGACAGTAACATTGCAGAAGAGGAAAGCGGAGCGGTTTACGGAGGAACAGTCGATGATGACTGCACATTCAAAAACAACACATACACACCGCTAAACACAACAACAATCGTTTCAATAAATGAAACTGCAGTATATACCGGAAATGATATTTCAATTACAACAATCGTTTTAAGCCAAAAAGGAGGATTTGCAAACACTGGTACCGTTGAAATATACATAAATTCCAAATTAATGGCAACAATACCTGCAAATACTCAATATATACACACAACTGGTGAAATTGGAACATATCAAGTACTGGCGAAATTCATTGACGATTCCAGCTACAAAGGAAGTTCCAGCACTGCTGAATTTACTGTTATACCAGTTGACATTCCAGAAGAAATAGAAACTAACAACGAAGGAATATTTACACTGGAATTCCCGGACGATGCAGAAGGAACACTCACAGTATTCATTGACGGAGTCAAATACAAGGTATATGACATCATCGGAGGAATA
>ONUN01000102.1 GCA_900320955.1 uncultured Methanobrevibacter sp.
TCTTCGCTTTCTTCAGCACATTCTTCACCTACAGATGGTTCTCCACCTGCACCCAATCCTTTTGAAGTTTGTCTACCTAATAATATTTTTTTACTAGATTGGCTATAAAATAAATCTTGAGCATCAGTATTTACTGCAATTGTAGTTGCTCCTTCGATACCCATTTCATTTAATCTTGAAATAGTGTTGTTACCTGCTCCACCAGCACCAACAACGAAAATTTTAGTTTTAACACCATCCATTATACTAATAAGCTCATCATCAATATCTGAGGATATTTTTTCGGGTGTTTTTTCTTCCATTCTTTGTTCAGATTCTTTTATTGCATCATCTATAAATTTCACAAATTAACCCCACATACTCTGCTATTAAAATAATTGTTAAATATTTCTATTGAATAATTTCATGGAATTCCATGTCAAACAAGTTTTTAGCATTGGCAGGGGTTAGAATAACTGCGCTGTCAACACCATGGCCTCTTCCACCAATTGCAATAATTTCTTCACCAACAGGAATTAAACCTGCATCAGTAGCCATTATTGAAATTTCGGCCGCAACTTTAATTCCATGGGAAAACATTCTAAAAGTATCCGCAACAACATCCAATGGAGAATATCCACCATATTTATTAGTGACACCTCTTGCAGCTCCACTGAATGCATGCAATCCAAAGTAAGTTATAATTCCTTCATCCTCTAACTTTTTAATCATTTCGTCGGAAATATCAGATTCATTAGGTCCGCTAAAACCGCAATGATGAGTAACATTGATGATTTTAACCTGATTGCCCACAGCATCTGCAAGCTTCAATGCAGATTTTCCGGATGCGGAAGCAATAACAATATGCTTAATGTGATCAGACAAATCCAATCTATCCTTAACAGCCAAAATTAATTCATCAGTATAATCATTACCTTCCTTATCAAAATAGGTTATAAACTTTCTTGACATAACTACACTTCCAAAAATTTATAAAATACAATAACTTACTATATTAATATATTAAACAACTAGTTTTAAAAAGATTTTTATGAAAAGTGATGAACTGAAAAATATAAAACATGTAATTAATGGAGATTACATTGTAATTCCTATTGAAACAGGTTACATTAAACCAAATGAAAATTTAAATTCAATAATTAATCCTGCAAAAGAACTAATGGAAGATGGAGATTATTTGGTAATAGCTGAAACACCAATTTCAGTTTCACAAAATAGATTGGTGGATGAATCCAAATACAAACCCTCATTGACTGCAAAATTCCTAACAACAGTTTGGAGCAAATATCTTTGGGGATATGTTTTGGGACCTGCTTTGGGAATCAAAGAAAGAACAATCAAGAACCTCAGGAAATTGCCCGAAGAGACAAAAGCACATAAGGAAGTGGTGCTTCAATTGTATGGAATTAAGCATGCACTGAAACCGGCTTCAGAAGCAGGAATCGATTTGAGCAATGCTCCTGGAACTTATGTTTCACTGCTTCCCGAAAATCCCGAAAAGGTTGCAAAGGAAATCAAGGATGAAATCGGGAAAGACGTTTGTGTGCTTATCATTGACACCGATGCAACATATATGAAAAACGGAAAATATTTTACAGGTCTTCCAATTGCCATTGACGGAATTGAAGCAGACAAGGGATTTTTCGGATATTTCAAAGGACAACTGTCCGAAAATATGGGTTCAACACCATTGGGATGCAGTGAAGAAATCAGTGTTGAGAAAGGTTTGAAAATGGCAAATATTGCAGAAGACTATCAGAAATCACTTTCAACAGAAATGAAAACAATACATAGCGTAAAAGCCGTTTTAGGTACAGAAATGGATGAAGTCACCGTTGAAGCACTTGATTCAATTACCCACACACCTGCAGTGATTATCCGAAAAAGACAATCATAAACCACACCATCAAGATAATGCCAAAATAGAATATTCAAGAAAAATTTTATATTAAATATTTTATATAAATATAAATGCTTAAACAATAATATGAAACGATTATTTTTTAAGAGTTAAACATAAAGGATTGGTCTTGATGAGAATAGATACGTTAGGTAAATATAGGAATTTCTTATTGCCCCTGGCAGATTGTGTTGCAATCATTTTAGGGTATTATTTTGCATCTGTATTGATTACAGATTCGTTTTTAATGAATCCTACAAGTGCGGTAACAAGAAATGAACTTATAATAAGTATAATATTGGCAATTATAGTTTTCCAAATTGTTTTTAGAATTACAAAAAGATATTCCAACATTATCAGATACGAAAACAATCAAGACTACATAATATACATACTCCTTTCAATCGTTTCAATACTAATCGTATCAGTAATCGAAGAGCTCATATTAAAAATGAAAAACCCTTCAATCAAATTTAATTTGGCTGTGAGCCTTATTATCGGTATTATCATCATAGTAATACGCTTAGTTATAAAATATATGTTATTATCAGATATTGCCAATAAGGAAATAAACTACATTCCCGAAAACAAAAAGAATCTGTTAATCATCGGAGGAGGCTATTCGGCAAACGACATAATAGGCACATTGAATACTACACTTAAAGGAAGATATGAAATTATAGGAATCATTGACGATAACAAAAAACGTGTAGGATACTCTGTTGCTGGAGTAAGAATCATAGGTACCAGAAACGACATTGAAAGAATCTGTGAAAAATACAATATCGATTCAATCTTCTTTACCATAGTGAATATCGACAATAAGAATAAAAAGGAAATTCTTGAAATCTGCAGCAAGACAGGTGCTGAAATCAAAGTGCTTCCAAGTTTAAAGGAATTGATTACTCAAGAAAATCTCTACAGCAGCTTAAGAGATGTTGAAATTGAAGATTTGCTTGGAAGAGATCCTATTGAACTTGACAACAATAATATTAAAAGCCTAATCCATGGTAAAACCGTTTTGGTGACCGGTGGAGGAGGATCCATCGGTGAAGAGTTATGCAGGCAGATAATGCTGCATGACCCAAAGCAGCTGCTGATGTTGGACATCTATGAAAACAGCCTATATAATATTGAATTGGAATTAAAAGGAAAATATCCGAATAACGATATCAAAGCAATCATTGCAAATATTCGTGACGAACAGAGAATGTTTGATTTATTTGAAGAATTTTCTCCAGAAGTCGTTTTCCATGCAGCAGCACATAAACACGTGCCATTAATGGAAAATAATCCTTCAGAAGCAGTTAAAAATAATGTATTCGGAACATATAATTTGGTGAATGCATGTGACAAATATAAAACAAAACGATTCATTTTAATCTCAACAGACAAAGCGGTTAACCCAACCAACGTAATGGGAGCTACCAAAAGAATGTGTGAGATGATTATTCAAGCCAAAGACAAGGAAAGCGAAACCGAATACGTTGCCGTTCGTTTCGGTAATGTTTTAGGAAGTAACGGATCTGTTGTTCCATTATTCAAAAGGCAAATCAAAGAGGGAGGTCCTGTAACAGTTACCCACAAGGACATTACAAGATTCTTCATGACAATACCTGAAGCGGTTGCTTTAGTATTGCAGTCAATAACCTATGCAAAAGGTGGAGAAATCTTCGTATTGAATATGGGCGAGCCTGTTAAAATATATGACCTTGCAAAAAGCCTTATTGAATTGTCCGGACTGAAACTGGGTACAGACATAGACATTGAAATAACCGGTTTAAGACCTGGAGAAAAGATTTACGAAGAGCTATTGATGGATGAGGAAAATCTCGAAAAGACAAATCACGAGAAGATATTTATTACAGAGCCAATGAACTTTACAATGGACGACATCCAAGTAAAATTAGATTCATTGCAATATCTAATTGATAATGACATAACAGACAAAGAACAAATTAAAAACACATTAAAGGAATGTGTTCCTACTTATAAAAGTCCTGAAGAAATTAACGGAGATAAAATATGAATATACCATTTTCACCCCCAGACATTACAGATGAAGAAATCGAAGAAGTAGTTGAAGCATTAAAATCCGGCTGGATTACAACCGGACCGAAAACAAAAGAATTTGAAAGAAAAATAAGCGAGTATTGTAACACTGACAAGACCGTTTGTTTAAGTGCCGCAACTACCGCATTGGAAATGACCTTAAGATTATTGGGCATCGGTAAAGGCGATGAAGTAATTGTACCTGCATATACCTATACCGCAACATGCAGTGTCATTTGCCATGTCGGAGCAACTCCAGTAATGATTGACAGCCAAAAAGACAGAGAAGAGATGGACTACTCATTAATGGCGGATGCAATTACCGATAAAACAAAAGCAATAATACCAGTAGACATTGCCGGAATATTATGCGATTATGATAAGATATTTGAAATAATTGAAGGCAAAAAGGAATTATTTAAATCCAACAGTGAAATTCAGGAAATCTTTAACAGAATCATTGTTGTTTCAGACTCCGCTCACGGTTTTGGAGCTGAAAGAGACGGTAAAAAATCAGGAAGTTTAGCTGACTTCACATGCTTTTCATTCCATGCGGTTAAAAACCTAACAACTGCAGAAGGTGGAGCAGTAACCTGGAAAAACCATGACGGACTGGACAATGAAAAGGTATACAAGCAATACCAGATTCTATCCCTGCACGGACAAACCAAAGACGCTTTGGAAAAAACACAAAAGGGATCCTGGGAATATGATATTCTAATTCCAGCATATAAATGCAATATGACTGACGTTCAGGCAGGAATCGGTCTTGGACAAATAAAAAGATATGACTCCATGCTTGCCCGAAGACATGAAATCATCGACAAGTATGATGCTGCATTTAAAGACTCAAAAATCATAATACCAATCCATAAAACCGAATCAAGCACATCTTCCGGACATCTGTATCTCACAAGGATTGAAGGCATAAGCCTTGAAGAGAGAAATGAAATCATAATCAAAATGGAAGAGAGAGGAATAAGTACAAATGTTCACTACAAACCACTCCCATTATTAACAGCATATAAAAACCTAGGGTTTGACATTAATGATTATCCTAACGCATACAATCTGTTTAAAAATGAATTGAGTTTACCCATTTATTCCAAGTTAACAGATGAGGAAGTTGATTACGTCATAGAAAATTTACTTGACGTTTTAAAAGATTATTAAATTTTAAAAAATTAGTTATATTTTTATAATAAAAAAGATATAACTAAACATTAATTTTAATAAGTTATCATAATATTATTTGTTTATTTTTTTATATTTTCAGTTTAGATAACAATATGATAATGAGATTTAGGGGAAATTAAATGATAGATGATCCATTAGTAAAGACCTTATT
>ONUN01000166.1 GCA_900320955.1 uncultured Methanobrevibacter sp.
GATGTTTTCATCTTGCTCAATTGCAATTACCTTTTTGGCTTTTTTTGCAAGTTCAATTGTTAGTGTACCTATCCCGGTTCCTATTTCCAAAACAACATCATTTTTATCAACATCCCCAAAGCCGATGATTTGATTTCTTTTGTTTTTGTCAATCAGATAGTTTTGGCCAAGATTTTTATTTAATGTTATCCCGTGTTGATTTAAAATGTTTTTTGTTATTTTAGATAAGGATTGGGGGGTATCACTAGTCAATTTATCACTTATTTTCTTGGTTTTCTCTGTGGCTTTCTCTGACCTCTTGGAGGTTGTGTGAAAAGATTATACTTGTTTTTACCTCTTTTTGGTGTAGAGGTATCTAATTCTTGCTGTACTCTTTTTACAATCATTCCTGCAGGGTCTGCTAAAGTAGGGAGCCTTTGTGAAAAGTCTTCAAAGCTTTCAAAAGGTGCTTCAATAATTTCCCACATGTATTTTTTACCAATTCCAGGAATTAACTCTAATTTATGAAGTCTTGTACTTAATGCTTCAGCAGTATTAAAGAATTCAACATATTTGTCTTCTTGTGATTCAACAATATCGCGAATAGCATATTCTAATTCTATTCTACTTGTTGCAGTTAAGTTTTCATAATCTAATTTTCCAAGAACCCTGTATATCTTATCTCTTTTGCCTTTTCCAATATACACGGTGTCTTGTATTTCTAAATCCACTCCAGTTTTAGGAGCTAATTCTAGTAAAGTGAATTGTTCTGTACCAATAGCTTGAGCAATGGCTTTTCCACCAAATTTGGACATGTCAGATTTAACATATCCACGACTTAGATAGTCAAGTACAACAGCATGTTCCTCTTTTTTTACTGTTGGTCCTTTGTTATTATTGTTTTTGTTATCCATTTTATCACTTCACTATTGTTTTTTTTTAATCAAAAAATTGACTAAAGATAATCTTATTATAAGTTATTATTTTTAAATGTAATAAACATATCTAAAAAAAGTTGGCAGTCAATTAAAAAATAAGTAGATAAATAAAAAAAGAGAAATAGTTTAAGAACTATTCCACAACATCATATTGTTCTAGGATTTCTAAAATTCCTTCCATTTCTTCTTTGGTAGGTTGATATGGTTCTTTAGCAAAAATTAATCTTAAATCTGCTAAATCTTCAGGAACTAAATCCACAATATGAACTATTGCCCTAGTTCTTAAGTTAGGTAATAATTCTTGAAGCTTTTCCATAATCTCTTCACTGTCTTCCACAGAATATCTTTTGAATCTTGAAAGATGGTTTAAGGTTAAGTTTTGTTCGTAGTTTAATTCATTATCCTGTGAGAAGTCTTCAAGAATTTCTTTTACTTTTGAGCTTGGTATTGCTTCACTATCAATTATTTCTTTTCCGATCATAAAAATCAGTTTTGTAATTTTAAGTGGTCTGGTCTTACGATTAAATCTTTAGCTTTGTTTCCATCTTTTAAGGATACGATGTAAGCTTTACCTTTTTGACCAGTGATTTTACCAGTTTTACCATGGAATCTAGGAGCTGGTTGTCCTTTTTGAATACTTGGGTTAATGGTAATGTGAACTAAGTCTCCTTCTTCGAATCTTTGGAGTCTGTTAGTAATCGGGTTAGTTCTGCCCGGTCTTTGTACTTTAGTCATTTTTTTTCTTGATCTACTTTTTAATCCTCTTGATCTTTGCATTTGAATAACCTCTTAATCAGTAGTCTGGGTATAAATCTATGTTATCAGCGACCTAGTATTAAAAAGCCCATAAATACTAGTAACATAGAATGTTAAAATAAAAATTATCATCCAGTGATATGATAATATTATATTTTTAGTTTAATCTTATTAATATACTTTTAGTTTTTCATATCCAATTTTTGAAAATTCAAAACTAAAATAAAAAAAGAGAGGAAAGTTTTTCCTCTTAAGCTTTAACTTTTAAAGTTGTTTTGATGGTGTTTCTATTGACGCTAAATTTTATTGGGTATGTCTTTCCCGCTTTGAGCTTGCTGATAAACTTCTTACTAAAGGTGAATATGGCGTTTCCATGTTTATTGGTTTTTATTGCATATGATTTACCATTTAATTTGAGCATTACCCATATGCGATCAATAGCAGTTTTGCCGTTTTTAACTGTTGCTTTTACAGTGAGCTTTTTAGCGGATTTTTTCACTGTGAATTTTTTTGTTTTAAGGTTTTGTTTTACCTTAACGGTCTTTTTGATAGTTTGGCCTTTGTATGTAGCTGTTAGTTTGTATTTTCCAGGTGTTGCTGTGTCAGGTATTTTTAAGGAAATATAACCTTTGGCATTTGTTTTTAATTTGTAGTTTTTCTTGTTAAATTTGACTTTAACTACCTGATTTTTACCGACAGCCTTACCGTCATTTCCAATAATTTTTGCTTTAAACTTATGTCCGTCAAAGTAATACATTACAATGTTTTTAGCATCCCTGAACCTTGAAACAACTTTGATTTTGGTTTTCTTTACTTCTTTGGTTTTTGGATTTTTAACGGAAATTGCTTGTGTTTTGGTTAATTTTTTAAATTTAAGGGTTATGTATCCGTTTTTGTCAGTTGTATATGTTTTGGATTTACCATTAATTGAGACTTTAGCCTTGGTTTTTGCTAACACTTTTCCAGAGGAATCCACTAATTTCACTTTATAATTATAGTTGCTTTTGTAGCCTCTTACAACATTTTTTGAAATTACTGTGTGCTTTATTTTGACATAGCTCACAATTTTTGTGTTGTTGAAAATAGTTGTAATTTTGTATCCTCCTGGTTTGGCGTTTATACTAAGCTTAGCCAATCCGTCAGCACCTGCTGTTCGGGTATATTTCTTTTTGTTGAATATGAAAGTAACCTTTTCGCCCGGGCTTACTTTTGCAGTAAATTGTTTTGTATTTTTATAATATTTCACCAAGTTTTTAGTGACTTTAATATCGTCAATTGTGTATGCTTTTACAATAGCTATTTTCTTAACACTTTTAAGGTCTTGAAAAGTCTTTCCGTTATCAGCACTTGCATAGCTTTTTCCGGATTCGATAGGAATTCTGGTATCACCAACAGAATACATTTTATTAACGAATGCTATGTCAAATTTATCTCCTTTTTTGACTTGGATAAGACTATTCAGTTTGATTGTTTCATATCCTCCATATTTGCTATTGCCTTTTTGTGTATACATTACAATATCATTTACAGCTATTGCCACTGTATATTCCATGCCCGCTTTTGTAAATTGGGTTCCCACAGCTGTAATCAATGCGTCTTCTTCGGCGACAAATCTATTGAAATACGCTGAGACCTTCTTATGATAATAATTTTCTCCACCGATATCATGCTGATAGATTCTGTCGTAGGACTCGTTGGTAATGACGTATGCAATGCTTGTAGCATCTTTTCCCATGGAAGTGTCGTAATAGGAAAGATAGAAATATCCTCCGTCTCCCCATTCGCTTCCCCAACTGTTTTTAACTATCCATGCACCA
>ONUN01000188.1 GCA_900320955.1 uncultured Methanobrevibacter sp.
CACTTACCACAATACCAATAATAATATTTCAACAGCCCTTACAATAATAAACAATGAGCTTAAGTGAATGATTACAATAAATGGAGAACCTGCAGTCCTAAACATTTCCGCTTTGCTTGCGAAAAACGGTGCAACTCCACTTTCACCTAAAATACCTATCAACATCAATACTGCACCAAATACAACCATCGGATTTGCAGGCATCTGAGACAATACTGCAAGAGACAATGTTCCGGTTGATGCAAGAATAATTGATGCACCGCCAAATAACGGCAAACTGCACATCATGGCAATTAAACCATAATTAAACGCAGAGTTTAAAACACTGGTCTGCTTTACTGCTGATACGATACCAATATTTAAGATACCTACCAAAGCCATGAACAGAGTGAAGTTAAATAAATCTCCAGTAATCATAGCTCCTGCAGATGCAATACCACAAAGCACAGATAAGAATCGTCTTTGCTTAAATTCCTTTGGACCGACTTTCACTTCAGTATTATTTAAATTATGTAATGTAGCCTCTACCTGAGTTTCAGGTTTACTGAATGCAATCAATACTGTAAATCCTAGTAAAACTGCAAAAAGGAACAAGTTAAATGGTGTGACATACAATACAATATCTCCAAGCGGAATTGTTCCAAGTAAATTTCCTCCGAGTGTACCTAAATCCATTACCATCACCTACTCCTTATCAATATCCTCTCTCATAAGCAGACCAATCAAGCCCACTTTTGAAGCTACTTTTAATAATAATCCACATGCTGCAAGGAATAAACTCAATAACCAATATTGCGGTGCTACAAAGAATAATAAAAATCCAATAATCCACAAGCACCATGCTATTCCGGAAACTCCTGCAATACCATCCAATATAAGTACAGGAAGTCCTCTTGCTTTTTTGGACAATGCATATAAAACAATTCCTCCACCAGCTACTGCCCCACCAGTAAAACCAGTTAGGAATATTCCGTAACCAATTAAGACCAATGCAATGAAATTAGGTGCAGTGGTCATTATTTCCATGTCCAATGAAAATGGTTGAGGGAATAATGAAGAAGATTTTGATAGATTTCTTCTTGGATCTTGTTCTATTTTACGCATTTCACGAGTAATTAAAATTTCAGAAATCGCCAATGTCTCAGCCAATTCTACAACCAGTCCAGGTAAAATTAAAGCTTCGGCCAAATCGGTTCCGACTGCAGATACGATAAAAATCATTGCAAGACCAACCAAATCAGTCAGGATGAGAATATGAATCTCTTCTCTTTTCATTGCAATTGCCATTGTTCCAATGAATCCTACAATCAAACCAGCATAAATTGCCGGCAGATACATTGTTAAAAATGCTTCAGGAACATATGGCGGTATCATAACCATCAGTTATCCCTCCTCAATTGTTTTGATCTGGCTTTTACATCACTAACCTTTACTTCATTAGCAACCTGTGCAGATTCATTGATAGCTTTTTTAACGTCTGCTTTTATCTCTTTTTCATCATTTTTCCGGTTCATGGTATAATTAATTGAAAGCCATGAAGCAATGATGAATGACATCATCAGAATACTGGATTCCAAAATTGTATCGAAACCCCTAGTATAATATAACACTTCATCTATAAGACCACCAGGAGATGAATAAATTGAAGTTCCAAAGTATGGAGATATCGAAGATATCCATTGAGCCAATGGAGACATATACGCTGTTATCATACCTAATTCCGCTGCATTTTCAGGATATTGAGGATTTATATTTCCCGGTGTTTTTAAAACTTCGCCACCCCGATCATATGGGGCGATAGCTAAACCTTCATCTACTTGAACTTGAGGAGCAGGCCTAACATATAATTGATCTGGATTTAAAGCCATAGGCACTATAAGGCCAACTATCAATATTATTCCCAAACTGAATGCGAAAAGACGAGGAATATTTTTTGGGTCTGCCAGTTTATTCCATAAAGCCCCTATTCTCATACGTCTGCCCCCATCTCTTCTAAACGAATAATTGCTCTGAATAATATTAATGTAATGATTACAGTAGTTGCAAGCAATGTCAATAAAGCTAAAACATGATTATAGCACAGCAATACCAAACAAACACCGATAGATGCAACTTCAGTGTTGAATGTTCTGACAATAGGGTCGTTTACTCCAGGACCCCATGCGGTAGCTATGCTTCCTACAATTGCCAAGAAAATTCCAAAGTAAAAGATTATGGAAATATCAATCATTTAACTCACCACTTACTTTGTTTTTTCTGATTTCATTTATTTTTACAATAGCCAAAATGAATACCAATGTTGATAATGGGTCCACTAAAGCAGCAAACATTGCCACATCCAAATATTTGAATGCAACAACGACTAAAACAAATCCTGCATCTAGGATTGAGAACATTATAACTTTATCCAATGGTTTTTTTAGAAATATGATTCCAAATGCACCTATAACCATCAAAGCTATTGCAATTATTAATATAATTTCCATACTAATGCCTCACTCCAATAGAATCTCATCATCAAGCCTTTTTAATGCATATGCAATTGCATTAGCACTAATTGTAGAACAAATAAAGAATGCTGCTGCAACCACAAGAGCAAATGGAGTATTTATCACAAGTGCA
>ONUN01000103.1:0-3088 GCA_900320955.1 uncultured Methanobrevibacter sp.
TTGGTACTGGATATATTGTCAAATTCACAGTCAGATATTGTTAATTTATTACTTTTTTTAAAACAAATTGCTCCTGCAGTTCTATTTGCAAGCAGGTTTTTGAATTTTGATTTGGAAATTGTTACATTGGAATATTCCTCAGCAAATATTGCAGTTGAATATTTGGAAGTTGTATTCAAAAAGTTGGAATTTGATATTTTTGCTATTGCGTTATATATGTAAATTTGACCCTTAATTGTTTTATTGGAGCTGCTGATGAATGTGCACTTGTTAATGTTCAAGTCAGTTCCATAAGAGGTTATTGAAGCACCCTCTTCTCCGAAGTTGTCAATGAAGTTACAATTTTTAATATCTGCTTTGTATCCCTTAACAAAAACGGCTCCGACTTTAATATCGTCAACGGTTCCATTACTATTACAATTTATAAAAGTTACATTATCTAATATTAAATTGGAATAACTTACGATTGCTGAACCTGAATCACATAATCCGTTTTTAATAATTAAATTCTTTATTGTAAATGTTCCTTTACCTGAAAAATTAAATGCTTTTGCCTGATTGTCACAGTCAATTACATGATTATTACCGTTGATTTCAAAGCTATATTTGTTTATATTAATCCCTTTATCATAATTCACATCGGTTGTCTTGTTGAACTTGTAATCTGTATCTAAATCTAGTTTTGACTCTGATATACCTACATCAGCCCATAAATCTAGAAACGTACTGGTTTTTACGTTATCTTCCTTTAAAACATTCTCTGCTGTGTTGTCAGTGTCGTTCAAATCAGCTGCTGATATTGCAGAGATTGAAATCAATAAAACAAACAACATGAGAGTGAATGCTACGAATTTGTTTGATTTCATAATACTCTCATCCATTATATTTACAATTGTTATATATAATAGATTAAAATATTTAAATTATTCAGTTTTGATGTGGAAATTGGTAGAGATATATGCTGATGGTTCAGTGTTTAAAAAAAATAAGGTGGAAAAGATAACTAAATTTAGTTATCTTCAAATCTTCTTCTGTCAATTAACTCTTGACGTTTACCTGGGTTCCATCCACCGGAAGCGGATTTTGCACGGCCTACTTGTTGTACGTATCCGGTAATTCTGTCATACCATTCTACGTCTTCACTTTCGCCGCAGGTAGGACAAATGGTATTTAATCCTTTCATTAAGGTTTTACATTTTAAACAGAAGCTTAATGCGGAACTGTAAGCCCAGAATCCGATATCGGATTTTCTTGCAATTTTGTCGGTTAAGCTCATTAATGAATCAGGGTCTGAGTAGGATTCTCCCATGAATGCATGGAAGTAGTAGTTAGCATTTCCTTCACCTTGTACAATAGCCTGATCGCCAAATTGTTTTTTATCAAGGGTTGCGAATCTGTATGCAGTTGATTCTGCAGGGGTTTGAAGAACACTCCATCTGAGTCCGGTTTCTTCCTGTAATTTTTTAGCCCTGTCATTGACATATTCGAGACATTTTACACCGAACTTGTTTGCATCTGGGTTTTCAATACCTTCTCCGAATAAGGATAATAACATTTCGTTAAGTCCAACGAAACCGAAGGATAATGTTGAGTTTTGGATTCTGTAGTATGAATCTTCAGCTACTTGTTGTTTTAGGAATGGTAATATGTGGAAATCGTTTAAACATTTTAATCCTTGTTCTCTTCTAAGCATTAATGTTTCAACAGCCAAGTCCATGTATTCGTCTAAGTATTCGAATACTTGGTTTTCATCTTTGGATTGGTATCCGATTCTTGGGAAGTTTAATGTTACATATGCGAGGTTACCTGTTCTTAAACAGTCTTGATCCCAGTCGCCAGTCCAAGTATCTTGTAAACAGGTTCTGCAACCCATGTAGTTTGCCATTTTTCCTCTGTATTCAGGGAACATGTTTACAAAGTAGGATGAACCGTATTTTGCAGATAATTCATGCACCAAACGGATGTCATCATCATATTCGCTGGTCATTGTTTCAGGTCTTAAGGTGTAAATTGTATTTGGGAATAAATGAGGTTTACCTTCGTTGTCTCCAGCGAGTAAAGTTTCAGTAAATGCTCTTTGGATTAATCTGGTTTCTTCTTCAAAATCAGCATATGTTCCAACTACCTGACCTTTAGGTCCGTATGCGGTTTCTTCTTTTAGGAAATCAGGAACACCAAATTCTAAAGCCATACTTGTAAATGGAACTTGGGAACCTCTTGCAGCGTA
Source organism: uncultured Methanobrevibacter sp. (assembly GCA_900320955.1). GTDB lineage: Archaea > Methanobacteriota > Methanobacteria > Methanobacteriales > Methanobacteriaceae > Methanocatella. The sequence goes on from ONUN01000103.1 coordinate 2,228, forward strand.
AGCCATGTTTAGGTTGTAAACGAGCATTTGCACTGCTTGTTTGATTTCATCGTAGGTTCTTCCTCTTGCAAATGGTGCTACAAATACGTTCCAAAGGGACATTCCTTGTCCTCCAGACATGTTTTGTTGTGCTGCAAGCATAATTTCACCAGTGTGATTCATTAATGTTTCCATGTGGTTAGGTGCGCCTGCAATGGAGGTGTGGTCACCGGTACCGTCCACTTTAAGTCCGTATTTGATGAAGGTTCTGATGTCGTGTTGCATACAGTTTAAAGGTCTTCCTGCGAAGAATTCCAAATCGTGAATGTGAATGTCACCGGACATGTGTGCATCTGCCAAGTGTGCCGGAAGCATTTTTAATAATGCATATTGTTTTAATGCTTCGTCTGCTACATGTTTGTGAATACTTTCAGGGTTATGGATCATGTTTGCGTTGTCTCTGTTACCGTTTTCGATTAAAGAGGTAATGTTGTATACAGGGATTCCTAAACGGGTGTAACGACTTCTTAAGTCTTCTAATCCGTATTCAATTAATTTTGTGTTGACCATTTCCCTAATCATTGGAGCGGTCAAGTATTCAACGTTTAATTTTTTGAGTTCTTTCCAAGTTTCAGTAGCGATTTCAAAAGCGGTTTCTTGGCTAGCGCCGGTTTCTTCAATTAAAGTGTTGGCAATTCTTGATAAATCGAATGCTTCGATTGTATCTCTGGATGTACGAACTTTTAATTGAGTGCTTGCTAAGTATTTGTTAGCAATTTCTGAGTCGATGTCTTCAAGACATTCGTAAACAATCTTTTTGATTTCTTTGGTTGTAATTCCATCATATAATTGTGATACAACGGTTGCTACAATCTTATCAGA
>ONUN01000103.1:3122-12371 GCA_900320955.1 uncultured Methanobrevibacter sp.
GTTTTTCTCTACGTTTATTTTAACGGATTCATTTAAATTATTTCCGATTTCTGAACTTCTTTCCATATATTATCCACCTTATTCATTCTATATTAATTATATTGAACTTAATCGTATAATTATAGTTCGTATACATACGAACATAATTACAGTTATTCATTTATATTTTTTAGTATATATATTGTTCGTCTTGAAACGAACAACATTTGTGTACTCTGAAATTTACTATATTTTTTATATAAAAAATAAAATGTCCGAGAGCACATGAAAAGTAATCATGATTTAAAAGAAAATATCCAATGAGCTCTGTTTGGACTTGTCACTTTCAAAAAGCGAGTTGATACCAAATTCCTGAATCTCCAATCTCTGTTCCAGATAATGTGAAACAGGATATCTGTTAACCAAATCCCTTGAGATTTCAAGATACTTTGTAACAGATCCTTTTGAAACGGACAATATCAGATTTCCTCCACATTTGCATTTTCCGGTAAGGGGCATTCTTCTGTATTTTGATCCGCATTTGGTGCATCTGACCTTCTGTTTGGAAAATGCCCTGGAATTTCCCATAATGTCCGGCAGGAAATGGGAAGATAAAACCTTTTCAACAACTCCTCTTTGGTCTACAGCCCTTATCTTTTCAGCAAGGCTGATTTGAGCCTCCACTTTTTCTCTCATTGATGGCAGCCTCTTGTAAAGACACACAGTAGGGCCAGCATGAATGCTTGAGGTGTGGTGTGAAAACATCAGTCCCTCATATTGCTGTGGTGTTCCCAAATGCATTTCCACATTGTCAATGTATTCCAAAACATCAGCAGGCTTATGAGGAGTATAAGTTTCTTCATAAAATTCAACTGGGAATCTTTCAAAGATGTCCAGGTTGTGTGATTCGTCATCTATCTCTTCAGGGTCAATTCTTGAAGATAAAACTAAAGGAGCATCCATACTTCCTCCTTCCTCATCACTGTCACAGTTTCTACGTTTTGCAGAATGGAAATACGGATGGGCATAACAGCCGAGAGCCTTTGTAAATCCGACGATTCTTCCAAGCACTCCTGCTGAAGTGTGGGGTGCAAGACCTGCAACCAAATGTCCAATCAAATCGCTTCTTTCCTTTACATTGTAAAACGGCTCCATATCATAGTAGCGTACAAGTTCATCGTCAATGAACTGAGCGGTTCTAAGCAGATACTCTCCGCAATTGTCTGAAATCACGATGTCCTGAACCCTAAGCTCAATGATTTGATCTTCACTTTCAATAGGATTTCCATAGCAATCCTTTTCATAGCCCATTTCCAAAAGTTTTTCAACTGTAACTCCAATTTCTTTTGGAATGAAGTGGGTTAGAGGCAAATCAGTTGAGTCATGACGAATGGTTCCGTCCTTAAATGTAAACACTTCATTTTTCGCTCTCAATATTCCTTTTTCAAGAGGTTCAGGCAGTTTGGCTTCTGAAATCATTCCCACAACACCTTTAACCTCATCAACCCTTCTCACCTTGACATTGTCTGAAGCTTTTTTGAGCATGCTTGCAAGTGCGATGTTCTTTTGGCTTGGCTTTCTCATTTCGGTTGGATGGCCACATTCCGGACACAATGAATTATAGGAGCTTACTCCACATTCCGGATTGGTACATTTCCTTCTTGAAAGTTCAATTTTGATGTTTCCCTTCTTGGCTGCAGTAGCTATCAATCTTCTTGAACCGCCATAATTGCCGATAGGAAACAGTCCGTGAGGTGCAGGTTTCATAAGCCTTTCTTTAGATTTTTCCGGCCTACCTACACGGGTTCCGATATATGCCGGAGCCTTGTTCTTGATTTCAACAGGAGATACTTCATTCAATGCCTCAATGGTGGTTGCCTTTTCAGGCAGTTTTTTGGACAATGTAATTATCAGTGCATAGGAATGGTCCTTGTCGATTATTATCTTGTCGTTGCGGACAATGTGGGGAACTCCAATGATTTCCAAGGTTCTTTTTTGATAGGATAAATCCAGTTCAAGCTCCTCATTAATGTTATATGTTGATTTGGATTTGTTTATCAAATCAATCAATGAATTTAAATCTGCAATTGTAACATCATTATAGCAATAAGTGTATTTTGGGTGAAGCGGTATGTTATAGTCTTTTGATAGTGTAAATGCTTCAATAGCAGTCAGATATTCGTATTCAAGCTTGTGCAAATCCAGATCATTGTTGTTTTCATCAAAGTTTTCGCTTCGAGTCAATAGCTGTATCCACCACTCTTCACACCATCCGGACGGATACAACGGTTGGTTGTTTCTTAAAAATTCTCCGAATGCAACAAGCATGTCTCCAAGAAACAGTATTTCAACTACGTCCTTTTTAAGCTCTCGAGCCTGTTTGATGCTGTCAATTGCCACAACATCTCCGTTCTTAAGCTTGACAATAGGTCCTTCAATTGAATCGACCGGAACGACACAGTTACCTTTTCCGGGATATTCGATTTTGAGCTGTGTTCCCACAGCCAAAAACTCAAGCAATGCCATTGTTGCCGGGTGAACTCCCATTGTTGCAAGGCCCGTATTTCTGCTCCTTCCATATCTGAGTCTGAAACCTCCCTTTTCAGAAGGATAACCTAAAATAGGTCTTCCTCCGATGATATCCTGGATGTATTTAGGTTCGCTGACAATATCTGAATCGTCTCCATCATCTCCTCCGGAATCATCCTTTTTAGGTTTGGAATACTCGGTAAGCCATTCCCAATTGAGGCCTAATTTGTTGGAGATTTTATGAATCTTTTTTGATTTTTGGATAACTCCTTCAACCATCGCAAGAAGTGCTCCTCCACGAATGTTGTTGGTTTCTACACGTTCCAAATCCCTGTGTGACACTTCAACCTGGTCGGTTTGTTCTCCTGTTACTTCAACCGGAATGTTGTTTGCAGCGAATCTCACTTCTTCTGGTGTTGGTGAGTATTGCAGGTTTGTAACTTCGGATTCGTAAAGTTCGACCTCTTCCACATATCTTTCGATTTCATCGTCTATCGGTTTGAATCTATCAATGTTAATTGCCTGTCTGATCTTATCTCCTAAAAGAACTGCAAGTGCTGCTGCTGTACCTCCAGCACTTCTGATAGGACCTGCAAAATAAACTCCGATGTATTTTGTTCCATCAAAATTGTCCTTAATCTTAACATCGGAAATACCTTCCAAAGGTGCTGCCACAACCCCTTCTGTAAGGATAGCCAGTGCAGTCCTGAGGCCTTGGTCTGACCTTTGTTCCTCATTCCATTGCGCCTTTTCACCGGTGAGTGTAAACTTTCCGGATGCAATTTCAGCAGCAATTTCAAAGGCAACAGATTCTCTGTCCATATCATTCTCTAATTCTTTAATACGATTTGCAACCCCTTCAGGACCCACAAGCCCTTCAACTCTTTCTGCTAAATCCTTTGCAAGAGGTACTTCAGTTTTTGTTTCAACATCCAAACCTTTTGATCTAGCCTTATTAGCTATATCGTATAGGTGATGGGTATCAGCTTCTAATCTGTCAAAATAATCCATTTTATCGCCACAAATTATCAAAATTAATTCAGTATATAATTATTGATTTTCATAATATTAATAATATTTGCAACTGTGAAAATGTGGCTTTAAAATTTGACAATGTTTAAATATGGTGTAAGAGAAAAATTTAATTTTAGTATATTGACGGTCGAATTTTGTTTTTATTGCTATTTTGGTGATATAAATGTCTGATAAAAAACCTGTTAATGCTATGTATGGCACTAAAATGAGTTTAAATCTTGATAAATTAAAAATAAACCTAAAGATGAGGAAGTAGTTGAAGAAAATCCTGATGTTGAACAAATTGAAGAGCCAGTTGTAGATGCTCCGGTTGAAGAGGCTCCTGCTTCTGAAGAAGTTGTTGAGGAAGTTCAAGAAGTCGTTGAAGAAGAATCTGCTCCAGATGAAGAAGATGATGGTGTAGAAGAAACTGTTGAAACATCTGTTGATTACAATGTTGTTTCCAGATTGAAAAAAGAGCTTTCTATGAAAAATGAAAAACTTTCCAATCAATCAAACGAGCTTAATTACTTGACTAATAAAGTCATTCCAAGACTCAAAAAAGAAAATTCCGAATTGAAAAGCGTTAAAATTGAATTGACAGACGCTTTGGAAAAAAGTACAAGGAAATACTTCGACCAATTGGATATCAATGAGGATTTAAGTAATGAAATAGGAAAACTCGGTGCAGATGGCGCAGTCAATAAAGTAAGAGCTGATAAATTAGAAGCAGAATTGGAAACAATCAAATCTGATTATGAATCTAAAATTTCAGATTTAAAAGATGAATTGAATTCTAAAGATATTCATGAAGTCGACAAACTAAAAGAACAAAATGAAACTTTAAAACAAAGAATTGAAGAATTGAACAATGATATTGACTCATTGAAAGATGAAAACAACGGTCTCAATTCTGAAATTGCTGAGTTAAGAAAAGATTTAATTGAAATTGGTAATTATAAAGAAGAAGTGGATAAACAAAACAAGGATACAATTTCCAAATATAAGGAAGAAATTTCCTCACTTAAAACTCAATTGAAAGTTAAGGAAAGTAGTTATGATAAGTTATCCAATGAAAACAACAAAACAATTGCCGATTTAAGAAAACAAGTTAAAAAACTTGAAGAACAATTGGAAAAAGAATCCAACAAAGGATTGTTTAACAGATTCAAATAGATGATTAAATTCATCTATTAACTTATTTTTTTATGAAAACTGATGCTTATTTTATGGATGAAGCCATTAAAGAGGCTGAAAAATCTTTGGCTGAAGGTGGAATTCCAATTGGGGCTGTTCTGGTTAAGGAGGGAGAAATTATTTCTAGAGGTCATAACCGGCTGATTCAAAACGGTTCTGTATTATTGCATGCCGAAATGGATGCAATTGAAAATGCAGGGCGTTTGGATTATGAGGATTATGTAAAATGTACTCTCTATACTACTCTTTCACCATGTCCGATGTGTTCTGGTACAGTAATATTGTATAACATTCCCCGTGTTGTGATAGGTGAAAACACCACTCTTATGGGTGCTGAAGGATTGCTTGAATGCAATTGCGTTGAAGTGGTTGTCCTGAACGATATGAGATGCAGAGATCTCTTTTTGAGATTTGCATGCAACAATCCCGGCGTTTGGGAAGATGAGCTTGCAAAGGTGGGAAACACTACGGAGGTAAATGATGGAAATAATAGTAACTGATGAGCGAGATGAACGCTTCAGGAAATTTTGCAAATCATTCGGCTGTGTGGTCGATGACCCTCAGGTAGTATTGCTTTTAAACAGTTTCGGAAAGGTTGTGGGATGTGCCAGCTTTAAGGTATATGATTCCCAGTCCTGTGAAATCACTACACTGTTTTTAAATTCCTATGATGACAGGGAAAAGATTGCCTATAAGCTAATCAGGCAGCTTGAAAAGATTGCTATCGATTATGAATTCAAAAGTGTTGTCGTCAGTTTTGATTCAAGGGAAGATATTCTGGTTGATATTTTTGAAAAGCTGGATTATCGCTTTGTCGATGAGCTTTTGATGAAAAAAGAGTTCAAGAGTTTAATTTAATTTGATACTCATCTTTTTAAACAATTTCCCATAATTGTGAAGACATTCAGGGAATTTGGATTATGGGTAAAAATAGAAAAAATAAATTTAAAAAAGATTAAGCTTCTTTTCTTAATCTTTTTACAACAAAGTCTTTATCCAAACTTAATAAAAATGAAGCAGCTCTAGGGCCTTGTTTTTGACCGAGAATCATTTTATAAATTGCCTGGAAACCTTTTTGAGGTTTTAATCCTTGGCCTTCAAGGATTTCATACATTGCATCATGCAATTCGGCTGCATCACTGAATTCGGTATTTTCCATCAAATCAGCCAAGTCAACCAGGAATTTGTCCTGTTCCTCAGTCAATGGCAATTTAGGCACGCTTTTTTCTTGCACTTGGAATTTAACGAATTTAGGTGCGTAATTGTCCAGCCAGTATATTACATTGTCGACCCTTTCCCTGTATTGGGCCATTTCGGTTTCGGTCAAATCACCGAATTCCTTATCTTCAAAGCTTTTGGTCAACTGGGAGTTCCTTTTAAGAATTCCGAATATCTTTTCAAGATTATCTCCTGCAATTTGATAAGCATTAACCAGAAATCTGAATGGTGGTCTGAAAGGTAAAGGCGCATCAGGATTCATTTGAACTATTTCGTAGATTTCTTTGAATTTTCTTTCTTCTTTTTCGGATGGAGCTTCTACTTCATCGTAGAATACTTTTTCAACAGTGTCAAATTGGTCGATGAAGTCTAAGAAAGGCATTTTTGGTGAAAAATCTTTAGCTTTCATAGGTTTTGATCTGAACAGGTAATAATGAAGACTTTCAGCAGGTCCTATTTTCAACCATTCGTCAGGAGCAAAGAAAACACCGTGGGATTTACTCATCGCTTCACCGTCAAGGGTAATCCATTCGTATGGTACTGGATATGGTGCAGGATAGTCAAAAATTTCTTCGGAGATGACGCTGCTCACGTCATAAGATCCTCCGCTTGCAGCATGGTCTTTTCCGAACGGTTCGCAGGTTGTTCCGCATATTTTCCATCTTGCTGCCCATTCAACTCTCCAGGTAAGCTTACCGTTTCCGGTCTTGATATCCATTTCACCGTCATGGCCACATTCGCATCTGTATTTTACAATGTCTCCGTCATGGTCATAAGCTTCTGTGGTATTGACTCTTCCACACTTTTCACAGATTGGGTTATAAGGAAGCCAGTCATCAGCCAAAGGTTCCCTTCTGTATTCGTTGAATATCTCCTTGATTCTTTCCACATTTTCAAAGGCGGTTCTTATATAATCGTTATAGACTCCTGATTTGTACATTTCAAAACCGGATTTGGCTTCCATTTCGATTCCGTAATCATCTATTACTGAAAGCAAAGGTTTTTCAAAGTGCTCTACAAAGTTTGCACAGCAGCCGTCAGGACATGGAATGGTTGAGTATGGCATTCCTAAGTATTTGTCGTAATCTTCAGGCAATGGATAAGGAACTTTTCTGAGTGGATCGTGGTCATCAGCAATCCAAATGGTTTTAGCTTTCTTTCCTTTTTCTCTTAATTTTTTTCCAATTCCGTTAGCTATAAAAATATCGCAAGAGTTTCCAATGTGTATTGAACCTGAAATGGAGGTTCCACTTGCAATGACATGTTCTTCTACATCCATTTTGCATAATTCATCAGCTATGTTTTCAATCCAGTGTGTCATCTAAATTCACCAATATAAAAAAATAAATTATCATTAAAATAAGTTATACTATCTTAATTTTGTTTTTAGTAATATAAAAAGATTAGTTTAACTTCAAATATTTTCAATTGATTTCATGAAATCGCACTGAATTACGAATAATTCATATATTTGCTAATAAATTATAATAAGTTGCAAAATTTAAATAGTTTTTTAATCAAATTTATAATTCATGTCAGATTTATTTTCAGATGAAAAAGTTAATACTGGTAGACAAGTCGAGTTGGATATTGCAAAGGCATTATCAATCATATTTATGATTTTTCTCCACACATTGATGGTTGTTAAAGGATTCAACTATTCTTTAAATCCGGTTTATGATTTTGTATTTGGTAATGTTTTAGGAAGACCTTGTGCAGCTCCGGTTTTCATGTTCTGTATGGGCGTTGGGGTGGTATACTCAAGACACAGTCAATGGAATACAATGGTAAAACGGGGCGCAATATTATATCTTACAGGCATTTTGGTAAACGTATTTGAATTTATTATGCCTGGATTTATTTTAGGAACTCTTTTAGGCAGATGGGATGTTTTTCCAATTAGTGGTGGACTGTTTCTGTTCTGTGTTGATATTTTAGCATTCGCTGGTTTGGCTTTTATCCTATTGGGCCTATTAAAGAAATTTGAACTGTCAAACAAAAGTTTGATAGTGATTGCAGTGGTAATGTCATTAATCGGAACATTTGCAAGAGGTTCTGATTTTGGAATACCTATTTTATTTATTCTTCGCTAATTTCATAGGTACGGCCGGAGGATTTGGTGCTTTTCCATTATTTGATTGGTTTATTTTTCCAGTTGCGGGATTGATATGGGGACAATATTTTATCAGAGCCAAAGATAAAGGAAGGTTCTTCAAATTTTGGCCGATTTATATACTTGTCGCATTTGTTTACTTTTTTGTAACCTATTTTGTGTTTGGAACTGGAGTACTTTCAAATAATGTTCACTTATACTATTTCATGACAACACTTGATTCTATATTCTGCATAATTTATGCTCATGGAAACATAGGTCTTTGCTACTGGTTGATTAAGTTCCTGCCGGAAAAGATTTTAAAGGTATTTTCAATATTGAGCAGCAACATTAATCGGATTTATATTGCCCAATGGTTATTTATACCTCTGACAATAATATTCATTTCATATTTCGTTAGGGATGATGTGTATAATGATTTGCAAACTTTCATAATTTCAGTTTGCATATTAATCCTATCAACATTAGTTGCATTGGGATATAAAAAATTAGTAACTCAATTAAAGTTAAATAAAAAAAAGAAGTTAAGATAGATAGAATCTATCTATTTGATTAAGTCGGAATCTGATTGGTCCAACCATTCGTTTACGATTTTTACTGCACAGAAGTTACCGCACATGGTACAGGTGTCTTCTTCTTCAGGAGGTCTTTGATCTCTTTTTGCACGTGCAGCTTCAGGGAACATTAAATCTTGTGAACCGTCAATTTGGCCGGTTGCTAAGTCTCCAGCATAAGCTCCGATTTTGGTAGCTATTACACCTTCCCTTACATCATCAGGATTAGGAAGAGCTAAGTGTTCTGCAGGAGTTACGTAACAGATGAAGTCTGCTCCAGCTTTTGCGGAAGATGCTGCACCGATTGCAGATACGATGTGGTCGTAACCTGGTGCTACATCACATACAATAGGACCTAACATGTAGAATGGAGCGTTGGAACACATTTTCTTTTGAATCATTACGTTTGTTGGAATTTCGTTGATTGGAATGTGTCCTGGTCCTTCAATCATACATTGTACTCCAGCTTCACGGGACCTGTCGATTAATTCTCCTAAAATAATCAATTCTTGTATTTGAGCCCTGTCTGTTGAATCAGCAATGGAACCTGCTCTCATACCGTTAGCGAGTGAAAGAACAACGTCATGTTCTTTTGCGATTTCTAAAACGTAATCGAAGTTTTCGTATAATGGGTTTTCTTTTTCG
>ONUN01000177.1 GCA_900320955.1 uncultured Methanobrevibacter sp.
AAAAAAAGAGATAACTGAATTATTCAGTTACAATAATAAATTCGCCAACTTTTTCGACTTTAGCAAAAGGAACTAACAATAAGTCACCATTTCTTTTAGCACCTTTCACATGAATATTACGGTCGCTTTCAACTCTAATAGCAATATCAACAATCTTACCGGTTTTCTCGTTGATGATTAATTCATCCAAAACACCGAGGATACGAGCATTATTGGTAGCAACCTGATAATTTTTAATTTCACTCCATAATTTTTCTTCTCTTTTTGGAATTTGTTTATTTTCCATGAAATCACCTAATAAAAATTAAATTTAGTTATATACATATTTAACTTCATTATATTTAAACATAATATTCTTTGAATAATTTTTCAGCAACTTTACTATCTGGAATAGTATTGATATTTAAAGCCAATTCCGCTTTTGGAATAACTAATTGCTCCTCATCCTGAACTATATTAACACTTCTTAAAACATTTAAACCAGAAGGCACGTTGCCATTAAATTCATAAGTGAACTTGAGTCCTAACTCTTCAAATATTTCAACAGGAACAAGAACAGACAAGGCATCCTTATCAGATTTAAAATAATATTCCAAAACATAATCAATTGTTTCAGTTGAAATAAACGGCAAATCAGCATTAATAAAAAGTAAAATATCTTCACTGGATTGATTTTCAAAATAATCAAGAATAAATGACAAATCCGTCAAATAGTCATCACCGGACGTATCCAAAATTTGAAAATCATCATCAAGGGAATTCAGATAATCTGTTGTTTCAGGAGTATTGGGACTGACTGCAATAATTAATTTATCAATTAATTTAGACTGATTAACATTATCAATTACAAATTTAATTAAAGGTTTATCATGTAATTTGAAAAGAGGTTTTTCACAAGGAACTTTTAGTCTAGTTCCCCTACCTCCGGCCATCAAAATTGCATAAATCATGATAAACCACATTAAATTTAAGCGAATTTACCGCCAGCCATTTTCATACGGTCCTTAAGAATACATCTTCCTCCTTGTTTACCTCCAATAGGGAATTTAGGAGTACCCATTGAATTCATACAACGAGCCATAATTGCTGAACCGAGAGCAAGACCATCTTCAACAAACACTACATTCTCAAACTTATCTTGCACAGCTTCTAAAATAAGTTCAGGTTTTCTACCAGTAATACCTGCCCTTCCAGTAATACCTAAAGCAGAGCCAGGAACGATAACATTCTCTTTAAATGCAACATCCAAAACCCTTTTAACAATGTTTGTACTAACATAATCCAAAGTTGAAAGTAAAGTTGGAAGACCATCAGCATCATAGAATTGAGCACCCAATTCCATCAGTTCAGGTAATTTATCACCATTAACACCAACATCACAACCAATTAAAGTAGTACCTGCATTATCTGCAGCAACAGGATTGACCGGAACAGTACCAAACCTTTGAACATCCATAGGAACTTTACGAATATCGATTAATTTATGAGCTTCAAGCGCATTAGCTTCAGCCTTTTTATGATTGGCCTTTTTCATTGCTTTTTCAGAATATAAATCTAAAGCAGCACCATTTTTCTTATCGATTTGACCTGATCCTCTGGCTAAAGAGTCACTTACAACACCAGCTAAACCTAAAAAGTTTCCAACAGTATCAGCATAAGGTTCATTATCATTAACAATACGTCCAGCTAATGTAGATCCGAAATCTAGAGAAACACAAGGGTTTCTATAATCAACATCAGTCCATTTAGCACCTAATTTAATTCCAGCAGTAACAAGTTCACCTTCCATTTCATTAGCAACTGTTTCCTTACCTTTAGGAGGAACAACACTTACAACAGCCCCATCAAACATAATATTTTCCAAAAGAGAATGCTTTTGTAATCTTTCCGGAAGTTGAGAAATACTCATTGCCGGAGACATCTTACGAGGAGGTATATCTGCTGCAAGACAACCGTCAGCCAATGCAATAATAAGTTGACCTGCTTCTTCAGCAGTTGCAAAACCTGCAGTTACACCAGTTGACCTAACAACAAAATCCAAATCTTCATCTTTATCGACTTGACACTTTTTAAGAGATTCTAAAACAGTATCACTAATTAAATCAGTTACAGCTTCCTTGGAAAGTTCAATTCCCCATACAGTTTTACCAAAAACCTCTTCTGAAGGTTTAGGTGGCCTAATATCACGAGTCATTTTAACTGTTTTATTCAAAAGATAAGATTCACTAGTATTTAAATTAGTTGCCATTACAATAGATTTTGTAGTGGTGTTACCTAATTCAACAGAAGCAGTTACATAAAAAGTATCAGGTTTTTTAACAGCACCAGGACTTGCAGGACCTGCCCTTTGAGCCTTTAATGTGGCTAAATTGCCTTCTTTGGAGTGGGCAATTATAGGTTTAGGACCTTTACTAAAAATTTTACTTAAAAAAGACATTTTATAACCTCAATTACAATTAAGTTATAATATCTTTTTAAAATAATATAAATTTTATTAAAAAAATCTTTAAAAAAAAAGCGAGTTTATAAAAAAAATAGAAAAGATGATTAGATGAAATTAATCATCTAATCGGGACCCTTTATATCTATAATAATTTGTTAATTGGGTGTTCTTCAACAGGTTCGGTACCGATATCTTTTGCTGCTTCAGCAATCATAATATCAGCCATACCACAAGCAGGGAATGCTAATCTAGCATTTTCGATTGGTCCAAAGAGAACAAAGTCCCCACCAGCCATTTGTTGAACGATATTGGAACCAATATCACAAACAGGCCATGCTTCTTTGTGTTCTTTTTTGTATCCTCTTAACCAATCCCATGCGGATGGTACGTTGTGAATACCTGATCCTACTGGGTATCCCCATTTAGCTTTTACAGCGTAGGAAGTTCTTACAGCAGGTCCTGCACCTTGACCTAATGGAGTAACTGCTACATCCATGAATCCTTGATCAATTACATCTCCACCAGTTTCCCAGATTTCGATTTTTCCTTCTACACCAGCTTTCATTGGGTTGAAACCTAAGAGAATGGATGCATCGATGTCTGAGTTTTTAACAGCTTCGATTTCACCAGGTTCAGCAGCCATACTTAAAGAGTTGTAAACAGCTCTTTCGCATAATCCTACTTCTTGAACGTATTCTACACCTGCAATTTTAGCAGCTGCTGCAGTTGAATCTATAAGGAAAGGTTTATCACAGACGTCTCCTACAAATTCTAAGTATTTTACCATAGCTTCTGCAGTAGCACCGAAAGTTTGTACAACACAAGGGTTTCCGGTTACATCAGACATTTCTTCCATAGTTTTAATTCTTTCTTCAGCAGCA
>ONUN01000104.1 GCA_900320955.1 uncultured Methanobrevibacter sp.
TGTTGAAAAAGTAATTGAATATGATACATTGTGGAGAGAAGGTGAAAGGAAACTTAACTCTTTAAGGTCTGAGAAAAATAAATTGTCCAAATCATTCAAAAAAGCAAAGGAAGAAGGCAATTTGGAAGAAGTAATCAAAAGGTCTAAAGAGGTAGCTGCAGAAATTAAAGAATTGACTGCAAAAAATGCCGAATACCTAAAACTCAGAGACGATTACAGATATAAGGTGGGAAACATCATTGATGAAGATGTACCTGTTTCCGATACTGAAGACGACAATGTGGTTGTTAGGACATTCGGTGAAATCCCGCAACATGATTTTGAGCTTTTAAACCATGTGGATTTAATTAATAAAATTGACGGTGCCGACCTTGAAACTGCAGCAAGCATTGCAGGGGCTCGTTTTTACTACTTGAAAAGAGATATTCTACATTTAAACTTGGCATTGATTCAATTCGCTTTGTCTGAGCTTGAAAGTGAAGGTTATATTCCTATGCAAACACCTTTCTTTGTTAAAGGTGAAGTTGCAGCAGAAACTTCAGAACTTGGTGAATTCGAAGAAACATTATATAAAGTGGAAAATGAGGACATGTATCTGATTGCAACTGCAGAACAGACTTTGGCTGCTCTTCACAGGGATGAAATTATTTCTCCAGAAGATTTGCCATTAAGATACTGTGCACTTTCAACCTGTTTTAGAAAAGAGGCAGGTTCACACGGTAAGGATACCTTGGGAATATTCAGAGTACATCAATTTGAAAAGATAGAACAGTTCATTTATTCCACACCTGAAGACTCAAGAAATCAGCATGATCACTTGATGGAAGTAACTGAAAGAATATATCAAAAATTAGGTCTTCCATATCAGATTATAGCTATTGTATCCTCAGCATTAAATGATAATGCAGCAATCAAATATGATTTGGAAGCTTGGTTCCCAGGTTCCGGTGCATTCAGGGAATTGGTTTCATGTACAAACTGTAAAGATTATCAGGCTCGTAAAACCAAAACTCGTTTCGGAAGAGCAGGTTCCGGAGATGCTCAAACATTGCACACATTAAACAGTACTGCTATTGCAACCGAAAGAACAATGTGCTGTATTTTGGAAAACTATCAACAGGCTGACGGTAGCGTTAAAGTTCCTGAAGTGTTAGTCCCTTACATGAATGGAAAAACAGTTATCGAAGCAAAAAAATAATTAATTTTTGAAGAAGGGTGTTTTTTTGCCCTTTAAATTTCCTATTTTTATATTTTTATTATCTAATTTTCATTAAATACTTTTTTTAAACATTAACAATATAATTATTAACCAATTATGGAGGAGATTAAAATGAAAACTATAGTTATTAATGCGAGTCCAAGAAGAAAATGGAATACTGCTCAGGTAATGATGGAAGCTGCAAAAGGTGCTGAATCTGCTGGTGCTGAAGTTGAATACATTGATTTATATAAGTTGGATTTACATGGATGTATGAGTTGCCTTGTTTGCAAAAGAGAAGGTAAGGACCGTTGTAAATGTTACTGGAAGGATGATGTATCTCCATTAATTGAAAAGATTTTAGATGCTGATACATTACTTATAGGTTCTCCAATTTATTTCAATGAACCAACAAGTCATTATCGTGCTTTGATGGAACGATTAATATTTTGTATATTGTCATATGATGGTTTTGGTTCTTATTATGAAGATAAAGTTAATGTAGGTTTGTTTTTTACAATGAATGCTCCTGAAGATTATTATGAAACTATGATGGAGCAATATCTGGAAAGTTCATCAGAAGTATTTAAGATGTTAAACGGTGAAGTTAAAATTTATCCTGTATTTAACACATTGCAGGTTAAGGATTATTCCAAATATGCAATGTCTGCTTTTGATGAGGAAGATAAAAAATTAAATCATGAAAAACAATTCCCGGTTGATTTAAAATCCGCTTTCAAAATTGGTGCTGAATTAAGCAAATAGGTGGTTTTTTGAAAACTATTATAATTAATGCAAGTCCAAGGAAAAAATGGAATACTGCCGAAGTTTTGGATTCAGCGCGTAAAGGTGCTGAATCTGTTGGCGCTGAAGTTGAATATGTAAATTTGTATGATCTGGTGTTTAAAGGTTGCAGAAGTTGTCTAATTTGTAAAAGAAAAGATAAAACTAAGGGCAAATGCTATTGGAATGATGACTTGACACCTTTGATTGAAAAGATATTTGATTCGGATGCATTGATTATTGGTTCTCCAATCTATTTTGGCCAACCTACCAGTGAATTCAGGGCATTGGTTGAAAGATTGATATTCTGTATCATGTCATATGATGACGGTTCAAGCTATTATACTGGAAAAGTGAATGTAGGGATATTTTATACGATGAATGCTCCTTTGGAGTTTTATGAACAGTCCATGAAGGATAGCCTTTCAAGCACTGAATTTTTATTTTCATTTTTAAATGGGCAAGTCATATCATATCCTGTATGCGATACGCTTCAGGTTCACAGATATTCAGAATACAATATGGCAGGTTTTTCACAGGAAGCAAAAGAAAAGCAGCTTATTTTACAGTTTCCAAATGATTTGGAAAAGGCTTTTGAAATAGCTGCTAATTTGAGTAAGAGTGATTAGATGAAAGCTATTGTTATTAACGCAGGACCTAAGAGAAAAGATCCCAATGCACAACTTGCCAAGTCAGCAATGAAAGGTATTGAATCTACTGGTGCGGATGTTGAATATGTTGATTTGTATAAGCTTGATTTGTCAGGCTGCAGGAATTGTGCAATTTGTAAGAATGATGATAAGGTCGGCAAATGCTATTGGAAAGATGAGGTTTCTCCATTGATTGAAAGAATTCTGGATTCCGATTGCCTTATCATCGCAAGCCCAATATTTTTTACAGAGCCTACCAGCCATTATAGGGCTTTAATTGAGAGATTGATTTATTGCATTGTTTCATTTAAAACGGGTAATACATTTAAGGGCAAGATTAACGTAGGGCTAATTTATTCTATGGAATATTCAGTGAAATATTTTGAAGAGTCTGTACGCCCTCATCTTAAGCAATCTGAAGGTTTACTTGAAATGTTCAACGGAAAAGTAATGATTTTCTCTTCTAGAATTATTACTAAAAATGAATATAATAATGCAATTGAAAATGATGAGTTGAAAGATAAACTTAAATTAAAAGAAAATCAATTTTCTATGGATTTGGAAAAAGCTTTTAACATGGGTGTTGAATTATGTAGTTAATCTTGTTTTAGAGATGTGGCTAAATGTTTATATTAGTTCTGAGTTATTTTATTATGGAATGGTGTTGTCGGTATGGATGATGAAATGCTAAAATTAATGGCTCGGATTAATATTTCTTCTTATAGATTAAAAACTGTAAAGGTATTAAAAGATGGAGATAAAATTCCTTCACAAATTGCCAAAGATGCTGATATTCGTATTAATCATATTTCTAGTATTCTTAAAGAATTAAAAGAGTTAGGTATTGTCGTTTGTCTTAATGAAGAAGATAAAAGAAATAGGATTTATCAATTGACTCCAACCGGTCGCCAAATTGCCGATTATTTGGATTAATGCCAAGTATACTTTTTTTTAAAATGCATACATTTAAATAGTATGTCATCACAATATTTAATTGTATACAAAAATAAATTATGTATACGTGTTTTGTGGTGGTATAATGAAAAACGAAAATAATAATTCAAAAAAATTTGTTTTTGGAAATGAAAGATTCGGTGGATCATACTCCCCAGGCGAATTCGAATTCAAATTCCCTGAAGATATGTCCCGTGAAGAATTTGAAAAGATATTCACTTCAAGAATGAAAGCTTTCCAAAAAAGAGGAAATGAATTTGCCGAAGAATTCTTTGAATGTTCTTCAAAATCTAGAAAAGAAAAATTAAAAACTTTAAGTATACGTGTAAAACCTCATACAAAAGAATTTTTTAAAAACAATTCCATATTGTCTCCAAGGGATGTTTTGGAAATGTATGAAAACTTCAACAATAGCAGTGAAGCATTCATAAATTCTCTTTTGGAAGAGGAAAAAGAACTGGAAAAAGAATTATTGGAAGTTCAGGAAAAATTGCACAATGCTAAACTTTTCAAAGATAAATTAAGTGAAATTGAGCCAGACAATGATGTTTTGACTGATGAAGATAAACTTATTAAATTACAGGAAATGTATGAAAATAGTGAAATCAAATCATTCGGAAACGAAGCGTCAGTTGGAAAAATCCAATCAGAAATTATAAAAAGCATTCAGATATACAATACTATTGATGTTAGTGTTCATGGTAAAGAGTATTTGATTTTAACTGTATACACTAATGCTCAACCAATTGTGTACTACTTTAAAAATGAATGTTTGGATGAGGATATTTCCGAGATAATAGATTATGTAAAAGATTATTGTGGGGAAAATGATATTGGGTTCCGCTCATTTGAAAATTCAAACATTTAATTTTTTCACTTTTTTTTATTCTTATTTTTTTCTGTATGATGATTTTTTATTTGTTTTTTTTTTAACAGTAATTTTTTAATATTTAAATGAATTAAATTAATGTAGTGATTATATGGTAGAATTTGAAGAAATCATTAATACAAGAAGAAGCATCCGTGAATATCAGGACAAGGAAGTCAGTGATGAGGATATTTTAAAAATCATCAGGGCAGGAATGCAAGCTCCAGGATCAAGATTGGGTGCTGAACCATGGGAATTCGTCATTGTTAAAGACAAAGAGACCTTGGCTAAGTTAGGTGAAATCAAACCTCGCGTAACCAATGCTCCTGTAGCTATTGTGCTTGTTGCAAATATTGAAAGGGCATTTTATAAAACCGTATGGCAACAGGATATGGGTGCAGCAGCTGAAAACATGTTGCTTGAAGCAGTTAACTTGGGTTTAGGTGGTCTTTGGAATGGAGTTGCACCTGAAGAAGAAAGGATGTCAAAAATTGGTGAAATTATAGGAATTGATGACATTAGCGAAACCAAACCTTATTGTATAATAACATTGGGCTATCCTGCTGAAGGATGGGAAAACAAATTCATGGAATTATGAAAAATACTGAAAATGATTTTAAAAGCATCATTGACAGACATGGCACAAATTCCCTAAAATGGGATTATTTTGATGATGATTTGCCTATGTGGGTAGCTGACATGGATTTTAAAGTAGCTCCAGCTATCCAAAATGCAATCCAAAAAAGGGCAAGCCATCCGATATATGGCTACACTATAGTTCCGGATGAATTGTTTGAGGCATATATTAATTGGTGGGATAAAAGATATGATTTAAAAATGTCAAAAAATGACATGCTTTACTCAATAGGAGTAATGCCTTCCATATCTTCAATGATTAGGTGCTTAACTGATGTTGGTGATGAAATTTTAATTCAGACCCCGGTTTACCATGTATTTTTCTATGTCATTGAAGATAATAATCGCAGAGTTCTTGAAAATCAGTTGACATATGAAAATGGTGAATACAGAATCGATTTTGATGATTTGGATGAAAAATTATCCAAAGTTAAATTAATGATTTTGTGCAATCCTCATAATCCTATAGGTAAGATATGGTCATCTGAGGAATTGGATAAGATTGAAAAATTGTGCAAAAAGCATGATGTTGTTTTAATTTCTGATGAAATTCACTGTGATTTGACAGATCCTCAAGTAAAATACAATCCGTTTAAATCATCTGATAATGTTATAAGATGTTTATCACCTTCAAAATCATTTAATATTGCGGGTTTTCAAAGTTCCATTGTTCAAACAACAAATTCCGAACTTCTGGAAAAAATAAAAACCCAAATGCATATTGACAATTCTGATTCATGCAATGTATTTGCAGCAACTGCAGTAATTTCAGCATATGGTGATTCTGAGGATTGGCTTGAAGAGCTAAGGGAGGAATTATATAAAAATAAACAGATAGTCAAGGATTATTTGGTAGAGGAACTGCCGATTGTCAAATTGGTTGACTGTGATGCGACATACCTGTTGTGGCTGGATTGTTCTGCATTGAATGTTCCTTCTAAGGTATTGTCTGGATTTTTAAGAACAAACCAGGGGCTATTTTTATCTGCAGGAATAGACTTTGGTGTGAATGGTGACAATTTCTTGAGGATGAATATAGCATGCCCTCAGGAATTATTGGAAGATGGTTTGAGAAGACTGAAGAGAGGCATTATTGCATTGAATACAATTAAAGGATGGTAAGGGGATTCAAGTATTTAACTTAATATTTTTTGTCTATGAAATCTTGAATCAACCAGTCTGAAATGCTGATGTCTGAGTTGTATCTGATTATTTCATCTTTTTTAAACCAGTTGGCCTTAAGTATTTCATCACCGTCCACCTTGATGTCTCCGGATTCGTATTCTGCGGTAAATGCCAGCATCAATGAATTTGGAAATGGCCATGATTGGCTGCGCTGATACTTCAGGTTTTTGATTTTGATGCCTACTTCCTCTAGAACTTCTCTGTGAACAGCTTCTTCAATGCTTTCGCCAGGTTCTACAAAACCTGCTATCAATGCATATCGGATATTGTCATGGTAGCTGTGTTTGGCCATCAGCAATTCATCATCTTTTCTGATGGCTACAATAATTGCAGGAGCGATGCGAGGATAGTGCACTTGACCACAACTTGGGCATTTTAACATCATGTCCTTTTCATCTAATTGTGTTTTGGTTCCGCATCTTCCACAAAACCTGTGTGATATATACCAATCTCTGACCAGTACAGCTTTTCCCGCAATATGATATAGGTCTGGATTGAATTCATAGACTTCCCTTAAATCATAACCATTTTTAAAATCTGCATTAACTACAAAACAATTTTTGGAGTTATATTTTCCAATAAACAAACAGAATTCAATGTCAAATTCATCAAGCGTTTTTGGCAATTCTTTTTTTGGAGTTAAAAATAATTCTCTGTTATCATTAAAAACAAACAGGTAATCTTCGAAGTCCGGTTTAAGATTATCGCTAAAAGCGATTTGATAATTTTCATAAAGGGATTTTTCAATCATATAATTAAATTTAGTTTTAAGTTATATAATTTTAGTAGGTTTTATATTAATTAAAAACTAATAATTATATTGGTGATATTAAATGGTATCTGAAAAAATGGAAAAAGCTTTAAATGGACAATTAAATGCTGAAGTTTACTCAGGATATTTGTATTTATCCATGGCAGCTTACTTTGAAGATGAAGATTTAGCAGGTTTTGCTAACTGGATGAGAGTACAAGCAGAAGAAGAATTAGAACATGGAATGAAATTTTACGATTACATCATAAGAAGAGGAGCTTCTGTAACTTTAACTGCAATCGATGGACCTCAAACAGAATGGGATTCTCCATTGGCTGCATTTGAACATGTACTTGAACATGAAAAAATGGTAACCGGTCTTATTAATGACTTAGTTAACTTAGCAATTGAAGAAAAAGACCATGCTACCAACAACTTCTTGCAATGGTTTGTCGAAGAGCAAGTTGAAGAAGAAGAAAATGCAATGGAATTACTCGCTAAAGCTAAATTAGCTGATGGCGATAACAGATTAATCTATGAATTAAACAAAGAATTAGGTGAAAGATCACCTTCCGAAGACTAGTTTATCTAGTCCTTTCTTATTTTTTTTTGGTGTTATGATGAGCTATCCTGACGGTCCAACTGACAGCGCTAAAGTTGACTC